>JBGSWB010000075.1:0-6598 GCA_041752675.1 Sideroxydans sp.
CGGTTCGCTTTCGAATTCGATACTACCTTGATGTTGGCTGACGAAGTCTTGCGCCAGTGTGAGTCCCAATCCATGTCCATCGGCACGCCCGGACACCAGCGGATAGAAGATCTTGTCGCGCAGGTGGGTGGGGATGCCAGGCCCGTTGTCGATGATCTGCACCGAGAGAGCAAGACGATGGCGCTTCTTCATCAAGGTGACTTGGCGTGAGATGCGCGTGCGGAAGGTGATGATGCCGCGTCCCTTCATGGCTTGTGCCGCGTTGCGCACGATGTTGAGCACGACTTGGATGAGCTGTTCTTTGTCGCCGTGTAGCTCGGGCAAGCTCAGGTCGTAATCGCGCTGGATGACGAGGCTCTCAGGTAATTCGGCCAGCACCACGCTGCGAACGCGCTCCAAGACTTCATGGATATTGAGCGCACTAAAATGGGGCACGTGCTGCGGCGTGAGTAGTTTTTCCATGAGCGAACGCAGACGGTCTGCTTCTTGGATGACGACTTGAGTGTATTCGCGCAGACCGGGTTTCTCCAGCTCCTGCTCCAATAATTGCGCCGCACCACGTATGCCGCCTAGTGGGTTCTTGATCTCGTGTGCCAAGTTACGTAGCAACATGCGGTTGGCTTGAGTCTGGTCCAGCATCTGTTCTTCGCGCGCCATCTTGAGTGGGCGGTCAATGGTGTGGAACTCCAACAGCAAAGCATAGCCATCCAAGTGCAGCGGCGTCACCGTACAGCTCAGATGCAGCTTGTTTGGCAGCGTGTGTGTGCCCAACATCATGTCGTGTTCGATGTGTGCCGCGTTGCTGGAGAGCGCGGATTGGACCGCCACCCACAACTGATCGGCGTGGCTGAACGCGTGCTGCAAAGGATGGCCGACCAAGTTGCTGTGGCTGACTGCAAATAGATGTTCCGCCGCCGGATTGAGAAAGGCGATGCGTGATTGGTCGTCCAGCAGCAGGACGGCAGTAGCGAGATGATCGAGTGATGGAAGGAGCTTGTTTGGCATGTCAGATTAGTGAGCAGAAAACATGCCAGTGGATCACGGTTATCGCAGATTCGAGATTTCGGTCTTCAAAGCTTTGATGTTGTTCTCGTGTGACTTCACATCTTCCTGCGCCGCATTTACTTTCGCTTCATATTTTGCGACGTTGCGGAAGGTCTGTCCGGTCGATGTCTTGAAAACTTCGGGGTTGTCTTCAGCTTCTTGCAGTTTGGTGCGCGCTTCTTCCAGTGCCCGTTCTTCCGTCGCCAGTTCGTCCTCCAATATCCTGCGGCGTGTGTCATCGCGACGGTTCTGTGTCTCGGAATTGACGCGCAGTTCTGATGAGGATTCGCTGTATTTGCGTTGCTTGGGAGGCATAGGCTGTGCTGCCATCGTGGGTAGCGGTTCGAGCTCGAGCTTCTTTGCCCCCTTGAGCGGTGAACTGGAATACGTCACGTTGCCGTTCTTATCGACACGTTTGTATATCTCAGCTTGGGCGGCGCTACTGAAAGCGATGGCGCTACACAATACGGTCAGACGAAATAGGGTCATGGTCAGGCCTTGCAAAATGATGGCAGGAGTATAGGTTAAGGTCGCGCATGTGACAAACGCCGGCAGCAAACGGTTCCTGCAAAAGAAAACGGAGCCGCTTGGGCTCCGTTCTCATTACCTGCGATCCAGATTACAGGCTGTAGTACATGTCGAACTCGACTGGGTGAGTCGTCATGCGCACACGGTTCACTTCGTCCATCTTCAGATCGATGTAAGCATCCAAGAAGTCGTTAGAGAACACACCGCCACGAGTCAAGAACTCACGGTCTTTGTTCAGTGCTTCCAAAGCCTCGTCCAAAGATGCGCAGACAGTTGGGATCTTTGCGTCTTCTTCTGGTGGCAGGTCGTACAGGTTCTTGTCTGCTGGATCTCCAGGGTGGATCTTGTTCTGGATACCATCCAAGCCCGCCATCATCAATGCTGCGAAGCACAAGTATGGGTTAGCAGAAGGATCTGGGAAGCGTGTCTCGATACGGCGTGCCTTGTCGCTAGCGACGTGAGGGATACGGATCGAAGCGGAACGGTTCTTAGCAGAGTAAGCCAACTTCACTGGCGCTTCGTAGTGTGGGACCAGACGCTTGTAAGAGTTGGTGCCTGGGTTGGTGATCGCGTTCAGTGCCTTAGCGTGTTTGATGATGCCGCCGATGTAGTACAGCGCCAATTCAGACATGCCTGCATAGCCGTTACCTGCGAACAGGTTCTTGCCATCTTTCCAGATGGATTGGTGAACGTGCATACCAGAACCGTTGTCGCCAACGATTGGCTTAGGCATGAAGGTCGCTGTCTTGCCGTATTGGTGAGCGACGTTCTGGATCACGTACTTCTGAGTCTGTGTCCAGTCAGCGCGTTTCACCAATGTGCTGAACTTGGTACCCAATTCGCATTGGCCCGCGTTCGCAACTTCGTGGTGGTGAACTTCGACAGGGATGCCGATCTCTTCCAACAGCAAGCACATCTGTGCGCGGATGTCGTTCAAGCTATCGACTGGAGGAACTGGGAAGTAACCACCCTTCACTGTTGGACGGTGACCTGTGTTGCCGCCGTCGAATGCGTGGCCAGTAGACCAAGCACCTTCTTCCGAGCTGATCTTCACAGAGCAACCGGACATGTCGATGTGCCATTGCACGGAATCAAAGATGAAGAATTCTGGCTCTGGGCCGAAGAATGCTGTGTCGCCCACGCCGGAGGACTTCAAATAAGCCTCAGCACGTTTAGCGATGGAACGTGGATCGCGGTCGTAACCTTTGCCATCGGTTGGCTCGATGACATCGCAAGCCATGACGATGGTTGGTTCGTCGAAGAATGGATCGATGTAAGCAGAATCAGGATCCGGCATCAGCAACATGTCGGAGGCTTGGATGCCTTTCCAACCAGCGATAGAAGAACCGTCAAAGGCGTGACCTTCTTCGAACTTGTCCATGTCAACGTGGGAGACTGGCACGCCAACGTGCTGTTCTTTACCACGGGTGTCTGTGAAACGTAGATCGACGAACTTGATACCTTGTTCTTTGATCAGCTTCAGAACGTCAGCTGCTGTTTTAGCCATACTCAAATCTCCCAATTAAAAAATTAAACGATGCTTTTTTTGAAACGAACTTAATGGTGCGACTAGCCTTGAACAGCAGAAACTGTGCCATCACCCTGAATCCTGCAAGACGCGCATTGTGCCATATTTGCGCGGGGTCATGCCGCAGCTTGAATGCCCTCGATTAGGGCAAACAATTACCGTAACGCACTATTTTGGTGCAATTGCTTGATAAAGGCTGATGGCGCGGAAATAAGGGTCGTCAGTGACGAGGGTCGAACACCTTTGTTGCAGGCCAGCGATATCCACCGGTGTATCCAACACTATCTCGGCCTCGATCTTGCCATTCAGGTAATGCAACACGATGTGAGTAGAGGTCGGCAGTTCTTCACCTAGGCGGCTGTATAGGTGTGACAGTAGCAGGTGGCGCTGCGGTAGGTGCGCGTTCGGTCTGGCATGCGCGTCATCTTCGGGGTCGATGTGCACCATCACATCCATCACATGATGGCTCTTCAACACAGCGCCGCGCGCGGCTTCCGCGATGTAGTGACCTTCCGACACGCTGATCTTGGGATCGACCATGATGTGGGCATCGACCAAGGCGTTATCCGCCATCTTGCGGGTGCGCAGATCATGCAGTCCGATGACTCCTGGCACAGCTTTGAGTGTGTTGCGGATGGCGCGCACCTCTACTTCATCCAATCCCGTGTCCACCAGTTCTAGCAAGGCATCGCGCGAGAATTGGATACCCATGTAGGCGATCATCACGCCGACGACGCCTGCTGCAACGAGATCGAGGAAAGTGTAACCCAACAGATTGCCGACGATACCGATGACGACGACTAAAGAAGAGGCGGCATCCGAACGAGCGTGCCAAGCGTTCGCTACCAACATCTGCGAACGTACGCGTTGAGCCACAGCCAACATGTAGCGGAACATACCTTCTTTCGCAGCCAGCGCGAATAGGGCGACCCACAGGGTGAATGGATGTACGGTCTGAACCTCTTCAGGATGTTGCAGACGCATACCCGCTGCGATGAGCAAACCGATACCGAGTGCGGCCAAACTTGCGCCAAGGATGAGAGAGGCTGCCGTCTCGATACGCGCATGACCGTAGGGGTGGTTCGCATCCGCATGCTTGTTGCCGTGACGGTTCGCGAACAGCACCAGCACATCGGACAGCAAGTCGGCCATAGAATGCAGACCGTCTGCCATCAGTGATTGTGACTTACCGAAGAAACCTGCCAACACCTGCACGATAGTCAATATCAAGTTGATGAATATGCTCACCCATGTGCTCTTACGCGCGGCGGCGAAGCGTTCGGGATGCAGCGGTTCAAAAGCGGCTGACTTGTCGTGTGAATGCGTGTGCCCGTGAGCGTGTGTGTGATTTTTCATTGCCGTTGGGATAGTATGCAGGCGAGCGTGCAGGATAGCAGGGACGCATCAAACCTAAAACCTTTTGAAAGTAGATTGAAAGAAAAATATGGGCAAGATCACCGAGATATTGAGCAAAGCGCAACAACGTGCAAAGGAAGCAAACCTACCCTACGAAGGGGCAATATTGCCGAGCGAGGCTTACGAGATACTGAAGAGCGCGCCGGGTGCAAGATTGGTCGATGTGCGCACACGTGCCGAGATCGACTGGGTGGGCAAAGTCCCGGGCGCGGTCGAGATCGAATGGGCGAGCTACCCAGGCATGAAACAGAACCCGAACTTCCTCGCTGCATTGCAACAACAAGTGGATAAGGAATCGTTGGTGTTATTCCTGTGTCGTAGCGGACAACGCTCGCATGGCGCAGCGATGGTCGCGACTCAAGCGGGATTCGCAGATTGCTACAACATCCTAGAAGGTTTCGAGGGAGACAAGAGCAGTGGCAACCAACGCAACGGTGTCAACGGTTGGCGCAAAGCCGGCCTGCCGTGGGAACAGAGTTAAGTTCTACTGAGATGCAAAATCTTCTCGCGCAGATATTGCGCATCAATGGTTCGACCAAGAAGTACACCAACCTCAATCTCATCGAGATCGTCATCCTGGGACTCATCCTCGCCATTCTGGCGGGATGAGTTTCATAGGGAAGCACTGATTTATTCGTCATTCCCGCGAAAGCGGGAATCCAGTGCCTTTATTTGACTGGGTTCCCGCTTTCGCGGGAACGACAAAACCGAATAAATCAGCTCCTCCTTAGAAGTGTCCTAAGCTGGAGTCAAGCTCACCATCCCTGTGTAAGCAGTGAGTAACACGATCAAGCCGAACACGATGCGATACCACGCGAACACCACGAAGGTGTGGTTGGAAATGAAGCGGATGAAGGTCTTCACTGCCCACATCGCGGCGATGAACGAAGTCACGAAACCCACTGCGAACACAGGTAGGTCGGAGGCGTGCAGAAGTGACCAGTTCTTGTACAGGTCGTAGGCTGTCGCGGCGAACATCGTTGGGATGGCAAGAAAGAACGAGAACTCGGCTGCTGTCTTACGCGACATCCCGAAGATCAAACCCCCCATGATGGTGGCACCCGAGCGAGTGGTGCCGGGGATCATCGCCAGCGCCTGCGCGAAACCCACCTTGAGCGCATCCTGCCAACGCATCTCATCCACCGAATTGATGGTTGGGTGGTAAGCGCGACGTTCCACATACAAGATGATGAAGCCACCCACGATCAGCGCCGTGGCGACGGTGATCGGATTGAACAACAACGCTTTGATGGTGGAATGGAACATCAAACCAAGCACCGCCGCAGGTAAGAAACCTATGAACAGCAGCGTTGCGAAACGTTGCGAAGGCGCATCGCTAGGCAATCCCACTACCATCTTGGTGAGTCGTTCGCGGTAGTCCCAGCACACCGCAAGGATGGCTGCGAGTTGGATGACGATCTTGAACACCTTGCTGGTCTCGTCGTTGTAACCCATCAAGTCACCCAAGATGATGAGGTGACCGGTGGAGGAGATAGGCAGGAATTCGGTCAGTCCTTCGACTACGCCAAGGATGGCGGCTTTGAGTAACAGGGTGATGTCCATGGCTTATTGTCGTTCGAGTTTTAAGGTGGCGATACGTTGGTTCACTGCACAGCGTTCGGCGTCATCCATCTCAACCCAACGTGTGATCTCTTCGAAGGTGCGATGACAGCTGCGGCACACATCGTCACCCAACACGGTCGTACAGTGACCGCTACAAGGGGAATCGGAGGTGACCTCGGACGAAGGAAGCAAAGAATGACTGCGTGACATGGCGCGATTATACCGAGGGTCGCGTGGCAAGCTCCAAGCTTGATAGCCACTGCATCGCCTGCTCACGTGATTCGCCGCACATCTCGGTTGAAGGTCGCAGACCGCCACAGAAGGCGGGGCGCTCGGGTTTGCCGAACACCGCACAACGCTCGTCATCCAGTAGTTGGGAGCGTGCTTATCCGGTTGTCACAGACACCTACCAGATGTAGTGTTTCGTGATTTTACGGAGTAAAGCTCTGCGTAGGTCGGGGCAGTGACATCGCCAGCGATCCCGAGCAGGGATCGGAAGGCGTTGAAGGGGTAGAAGCG
>JBGSWB010000076.1:0-22580 GCA_041752675.1 Sideroxydans sp.
AGCAAGCAACTACCTAGCCCATCTCCGGCACAGAGACGAAGCGTGCGATGTGATCGAGCAACTCGTCTTCCTGGTAAGGTTTGCCTAGATACTCGTTCACACCCAACTCTAGCGCATAGTTGCGATGTTTGTCGGCGGTGCGTGAGGTGATCATGATGATCGGCAGGTCCTTGGTCTTGCTGTCTTGACGCAGTCGTTTGGCCAACTCGAAACCATCCATGCGTGGCATCTCGATATCTAGCAACATCACCTGTGGCGAGATCTCTGTCAGTTGTTCCAGCGCGTCCACACCATCCTTGGCAGTGACGACCAAATAGCCAGAGCGTTCCAGCAAGCGGGTGGTGATCTTGCGTACGGTGAGCGAATCGTCCACCACCATCACCAAAGGTTTGACGCGCACGGCTTCTACAGTGACCGCCTTGGCGATCTTGCGTACCACCGCGATGCGTTGCGTGAATGCGACTGGGTTGATGATCAGGATGACCGAACCGCTGGCGGAGACGGTCGCCCCAGCGATGCCGGGTAGGCGGGCCAGTTGCGGCCCGATGTTCTTCACCACGACTTCTTGATTGCCCAACAACTCATCCACATGTAGTGCGATGCGATGTTCACCGCTGCGCAGTAACAACACGGGGTTGTGTGGCTGGCTGATGAGCTCTGTCTGGTCATCGCCCAGCAAACGGGGTAGGTAATGCAGTGTGTATCGGCGTGATTGCCAATCCACATACTGTTGCTTGTAAGTGGCACTCAATTCAGCCGGTTTCAGTTGCTGCACGTGTTCGACCATGGTCGAAGGCAATGCATAGACCGCTTGGCCTGCGCGCACTAGCAAGGTCTTGGTCACCGCCAAGGTCAGTGGCAAATGGATGCTGAAACGCACGCCTTGCCCCAGTTCGGAAGTGATGTCGACACGACCACCCAGCGCTGATATCTCACTACGCACCACATCCAAACCTACACCGCGACCTGATATCTCCGTCACTTCTTTCGCAGTGGAAAGTCCGGCAGTGAAGATGAGTTGCATCACTTGCTCGTCGCTGATGTCTTCATCGGCAGCGATGAGTCCGTTCTCTAAGGCTTTTTGACGGATGCGCGGGATGTCTAAGCCTGCGCCATCGTCGCTGAAATCAAATACGACTTCGTTACTCTCCTGCCGCAAAGCGAGACGTATCTCACCGATCGGTTCTTTGCCGTTTCGTGCGCGTAGCTCTGAGGTCTCCAGACCATGGGCGATAGCGTTGCGTAGCAAATGCTCGAAGGGAGCGGTCATCTTTTCCAGCACGCTACGGTCCAACTCGATCTCGGTGCCTGAAAGCTCCAAGTTGGCGCGCTTGCCAAGCTCTTTGCTCGTTTGGCGAACGATGCGATACAGGCGTTCGCTGATGCTGGCGAAGGGCACCATGCGTATGCTCATCAGACCTTGTTGCAGGTCGCGGTTGAGTTGAGACTGTGCGTTCAAAGCGGCGGAGGTCTCGTCCAGATTCTTCAGCAAAGCTTGTTGTATGGTCTGTACGTCATGCACACTTTCGTTCATGAAACGCGTCAACTCTTGGAAGCGAGTGAAGCGGTCGAATTCCAGCGGATCGAACTGTTGTGAACTCTCTGGGCTGGTGGCGACACGCGCCTGCATCTGACCTTCGGCCTGTATCTCGATCTCGCGTAACTGTTTGCGCAGTCGATTCACACTGTCTGTCAGTTCGAGCACGCCATTCTTGAATTCGCGCAACTCGGCTTCCACACGTGAACGTGCCACGCTGACCTCGCCCGCTTCGTTGACCAAGCGGTCCACGGTGTCGGAACGGACACGTAACAACGCAGCTTGCATGGCGCGCTCGGCACCCACCTCCAACACAGGTGCGGCGATAGGTGCGACGCTTGGTTCTGCCACGGCCTGAGGTACTTCGGTGGAAGTGGCGACCTGAGGTTCCTGCAATTCTTCGATGGCACGCGCGATACGGTCGAGATAGTTGTCCATCTCGTTCCATAGCTCTTCATCCAAAGTGTGTTTCGAGATGGCTTTGCTCACACGGTCTTCCACGCGGTGAGTCAACTCACCCAAGCGCATCGCGCCAGCCATGCGCGCACTGCCCTTCAAGGTATGCAGGCTACGCTGGAGATTAAGGCCCAGTTGCGCATCATCAGGTGTCTCGCGCCATGCGCGAAGGGTCGTACCGATCTGCGGATAGAGCTCGTGGGCCTCTTCCAGGAAGATAGGCAATAACTGTTCATCGACCTCGTCGTGCACGCCGCGTTCTTTCTTGCTGCCATGCTGGATCTCGGCCAGAACCTCTTCAACGACAGGCGCGTCTACTTGTGGTGCGACTTCAAATGAGGGCTCAACGATGAGTGGAGTTTCGACGACTGTCTCGTTGAAAGTGGCTACAGGGGCTATCGGCGATTCTTGTTGAGCGATCACCAATTCTTTGTCTGCCAACAAACGCGCGATCAACTCACCCTGCGGTTGCGGTTCAATATGAGCTCTGACGTTGGTACATAATTCATCTAGTCGGATGATGACCTCGTTCAACATGGAGAGCTGTGTGTCGTTGACCACACTCTGCTTGTCGATGCGCACTTCTAGCCATTGTTCCAAGGCATAGGCGAGTTCGGCGATGGTGGTGAAACCCATAGTGCGATTGACACCCGCCAAGGTATGGGCAGCACGCATGAAATCGTAGGAGACGATATGTTCGGTGTCTTCATGTAAGGCAGCCAAGTGCGCCGTGAGCGCAGTGACATGTTCTGCCGCTTCTTCAGAGGCGATGCGGAACAACACTGGCGAGATGACGACGGAGCCGATCTGTACTTGCGCTTCCTCTTGTGGAATCTCTTCCACGATCTCTGGCACTGGTTCTTCTGGCTCTTGGACTTGAGGTAGTTCTTTGCCGTTTTCTATGCAATCAGCCACAGTGAGCAGATGCGAGGTGTCGATATGCGCGGTCGTCGCACCACTTTGCAACATATCCACCCAGTGCTGGAACAAGACCTCGGCATCGCCCACCATATCCAGCAATGCTGGTGTGGCAGGGACGTTCTCGGCCAGCCATTTGTTCATGGCACGCTCGACCGCCCAAGCGACCTCGCCTAGTTCGGTCAACCCCACCATACGACCACTACCCTTGAGGGTGTGGAAGGAGCGACGCATGGTCACCCAAGGTTCACGGCTATCCAGATGTAAACGTGAGATCTCCAGATTGGCGCGCAAGGTCTCCATGACTTCACGCGCTTCTTCTAAGAACACCTCCAGTAGCTCGGCGTCTTCGTCGCCAGAGCGGATGGAGACGCCAGCAGGGATGATGGATTCTTCAGCCTGTGCGGTCTCTGCAGGGGCTGGATTGGTCTTGATCTCGCTCAGTTCTTTCAAGGCAGAGACGAGTGCGACGGGGTCGGATTTCTGGCCGAGCGTGAGGCCGTGAACGTAACCATCCATCAAGCTGACGGCGGAAGCGACCGTACGCATCTCATTCGCCGAGGGGGTGTCACCCTGTTGATAACGCTCTGTGATTTGGCGCAACGTCACAAGTAGCTGTTCCGCTATATCGAGCGAGAGGATGTGCAAGCCGCCTTGAACTTGGCTCAGCAGGCGGTTCACCTGCAATAGTTCTGCACGTTTGGCTGCGTTACCGAAGAAGGCGTTGAGACTTTGTTCGATGTGTTGCAGATTGCTCTGCATCTCGATCGCAAGCGGAGCCATGACTTCGCGTTGCTCCATCTCACAGTAGAGCGAGACCAAGCTAGAGAGCTTGTCAGCATCCTCTGGCATACGCATCATTCCAGATTGCATGCGCATGCTGAGGATACGTGCTTGTTCGTGGAAACCACTCCCCAGATGTTGATAGTGTTCGATACCGCTATTCAGTAGCAGCAACGCCATTGCCATGTCCATAGCGATGCGTTGTGCACGGTCTGTATCGTCTGCATGGGAGGCCGTGGTGCTGATCTGTTTACACAAGAACTGCAGGGTATTGCGATCAAGCTGTTCTGACAGCAGGTAAAGCTGCTCGGTCTGGGTGGCGAAGCGAGCGCAGGCAGCGTTGTCGTCGGCGACGCAGCGCTCCCACGTCTCATCCACCACCGCCAGTTGTGCGTGCATGTTACTAAGCAAGGCAGCCGTTTCGCTTGGAGGTAGTGGTGGTGATTCGGGGAGGAAGGCTTCTAAGGCAAAGGCGATTTTGATGTCTTCGACTGTCTCGCTGACCGTATGGCTGCGCGCAACTAGATAGAGGAGCTCACTCAGCGCAGCTTCTTCATCGAAGGGGCTGTCGTCGATCAGCGAGCGCATACGTTGATCGATGCGGCTGAGCGATTTTTTTACATTCAGCTCAGGCGGCACGCCATCGTGGGAGACGCAACTCAGAAATCCGCCAGCCACCCACCAGAATGCACGCTGCTTATCTTGTGGGACACAGGCAAGTACGACACCAACAGCCGCCATCATGCTGTTCAAGGCTTCAACCGTACCATCTTGGCGCAACCACTTGAGAAGTCCTTGCTGGTATTGCATGCGAGCACTCTTGATGCGCGCATTGGCATCCGTGAGTTGTGGCTCGCTCAGTACCGAGGCGGGCAGTTCGACTTGCGAATCGGGGAAGAACAGGTCCACTTCGAAGGCCATGTCCAAGCCCCGCGCCTGATGCAATTCCTGATACTCGTTAAAAAGTCGCAGAGTGGCATTGGGTGCGCCAGCGGCGATGGCATCCAAATAGTGCGTCAGGCCAAATAGCGCACGACGGATGGCATCCTGTCGCATCGGGCTCGCGTCTTGTGGGCGTGAGGAGAGTTCTTTCAGCAAGGTCTCGAACTCGGTGCAGAACACCACCAAGCCACGCAGGGGTAGCATCTGCAGTACACCGGTGAAACGGTGCAGTTCCGATAACGCGGAACTCAAGGAGTCGATATCGCTTCCTGTCGCAAAGAAACTTTCCAGCGCAAGGCTGATCTTGGCCAACGAACTATCCAGCTCGGATTTGACCGAAAGCAACTGCATAGAATTGAAAGACGCGGTCACACAGATCCTTACAGTTTGAAGCCGGTTACTGAGCTATTCAGTTCTTTCGCAAGACCTTCCAACTGCGCGACAGAAGCACTGGTCAGCTGAGTACCCTTGGATGTCTGCTCCGTGATCTTCAAGATGTCGGCCATGACATTCGCCACTTCTTGTGCCATGTCGGTCTGCACTTGCGTAGATACCGAGATACTGTTCACAAGGTCAGTCAGTTCGCGTGTAGAGCGCTCGATCTCTTGTAGTGATTTACCTGCCTCATCCGAAAGCTTCGCACCTTCGACCACACCCTGTGTACTCTTTTCCATCGCAGCGACCGCATCTTGTGTGTCGCCCTGAATCGTTTTGACCAGCAAACCGATCTGCTTGGTCGCCTCGCCTGAACGTTCAGCGAGGCGCTGAACTTCTTCCGCAACCACCGCGAAGCCGCGACCTGCTTCACCCGCTGACGCCGCTTGGATCGCTGCGTTTAGCGCCAACACGTTGGTCTGTTCCGTGATGTCCGAGATCAGGTCCACGATCTCACCGATCTCCTGTGAGCTTTCGCCCAGACGTTTGATGCGCTTTGAAGTCTCTTGGATCTGCTCGCGGATACCATCCATGCCTGCAACTGAATTCTGCACGGCGCGTGCGCCTTGCTCGGTCACTTCCAGTGTGCGTCGCGCCACTTCAGAAGATTGTGTAGCGCTGCTATCTACCTCTTGGATCGACTTGGTCATCAACTCGACCGCACCGCCGGCATCACGTATCTCGGCAGCTTGTTTTTGAGTCGCGATGAGCAGTCCCTTAGTGACTGTGCCTGCGTCGGTGGTCGCTTGGGTGACTTGCTGCGAAGCTGAGATGACGCGTGAGACTAGTTTTCGCAATTCATCTGTCGTGTAGTTGATGGAATCAGCAATGGCGCCGGTGATGTCTTCTGTCACCGTGGCTTTGGTAGTCAAGTCGCCGTCTGCAAGATCGGATAGCTCGTTCATCAGACGCAGAATCGCTTGCTGGTTCTGGCGATTGATACGAGCTGCTTCACGCTCACGACGTTGCGCTTCATCAAGGTAGATCTTCGACAACAGCAACAGGAGCAATAGCAACATGCCGCCCGAGAATCCCACGACGAAACTGGAAGCCCGACCCGAACTGGCATCTTCGTGGCTGTTCACAAGTTTGTGTGTGACTGCGAGCATCTGCTCATCTTCTACCAGTAACTGTTGAGCGGCTTTACGAGAAGCCAATACCTTATCCTTGTTGGCGGCGATGAAGCCAACGACGTTCTGATAGCCTTCGAACTCGTCTTTCAATGCGGCGACATTGGGGTCGGCTTGAGGAAGTTCCGCCAACAAGAGTTGGGCGGCGCGCATCTTTTCAGGCAAGGCTGCCAAGCTGTCTGTTGAGCTGGAGGTCTGAACGGTCTGCACCTCACCTACGGTTTGCTCCAACAGCAATTGGAATTGGCTGGCCTTTGGTTTTAGGGCGGGAGAAGTCTCACTGACTACAACTTCGGCCATCTTCAACATATCGCGTTGCAATGAGGCACCACGTTCCAGTGTGACCAACACACCACGGCCTTGCTCTAGTTCATCCAGTAGATTCGTGACGCGCTTCCACTGTAAGGATAGTTGATCCAATGGATTGCGCGGTGCACCTTCAGTCGGTGGTAAGTTGGCATCGCCTTTGTCTAGAACATCCAACGTCGCAGAGAATTGCGAGCGCGCATCGGTCAATGCATCGAAGGCAGCGCTGTCACCTGAGATACTGGCCACTTCGGCGTTCTTTGCAATGCGCTGGGACAGCAGTTGCAATTTAGAAGCTTGGGCGACATAGCGTGAGCCAGAGCCTGAAGCGCGCGTGTCTAAGTAGGTGAATACGGCCGCGATGAGCAAGAACACCAACAGCATCACTCCCAAGATCCGCAGCTGACGGTCAAAGGACTGTTTGCTGAACCAAGGGATGTTGAGGCTGCGGATCTCATCCGAATTGGTGGATGATGGTTTTTTCGAGGTCAATTTGAACGCCATATTTTTCTCCCTGTGCAGTGTGGGTCAAGCCCCGATCTGCAAGAACTCCGGTTGTGACAACATCTGAGTGATGTCTAGCTTGCGCCAGACTTGTCCATTCGCATCTTGTAGGCGTAATTCGCCGTTGATCTCTTGGTGCTGCCAATCTTGGGTGTTCCGTAAGCCGAGCACTCTTGAGACCAGCAAGCCTGTATTGAAGGCGAAGCGCTGGCCTAACAATAGGACGCGGTTGTGCGCTTCGCGTTGGGTCGCCTCGTTATCCATGTACGCGCCCAGATCAACAACGCTGTAAAGACTTCCACGCACGTTGGCGACGCCGCAATACCAAGGCTTAGTCAAAGGGACGAGAGTCAATTGAGGTACTGGCAACACTTCACTGATATCAGGCATGTCCACCAGCCAGAAAGTCTCACCAACGCGAATGCCGAGCGTGGAGACCTGTGCTTCGCCAGCAGCTTGCGCTGACAGACGATCAAGTACCTGTTGCTGGAACTCGCGGAGATTGAAACGTTTGGACATGGCAGCGACAGATCAACCGAGTGCGCTGATCTTGCCTAGCAATTCGTCAGCGTTGATCGGCTTGGTGACGTAATCCTTTGCACCTTGGCGCATACCCCAGATCTTGTCGGTCTCTTGTCCTTTGGTGGTGCAGATGATGACGGGGATATGTTTGGTGGCCTCGTCTTGGGTGATGGCGCGTGTCGCTTGGAAACCGTTCAAGCCAGGCATCACCACATCCATAAGTATCAGGTCGGGCATCTCGCTCTTGGCGCTAGCGACGCCCTTTTCGCCACTTTCGGCGTAAACGACTTGGAATCCCTTTTTACCTAAGACCTCCCCCAATACGTGACGCTCTGTTGCAGAGTCATCCACGACCAACACTTTCTTAATTGCCATATTCTGCTTCCTCGTAACGTTTTGTATGTGCGATGACTGCTTCGATCAGACTTTTCTTGCTGAAGGGCTTGGTCAGATATTGGTCGGAGCCGACCAACTTGCCGCGTGCGCGATCGAACAGGGTGTCTTTGCTGGTGAGCATGACGACAGGGGTGTTCTTGAAATCACGATGGTTCTTGATGAGCGCACAGGTCTGGTAACCATCCAATCGCGGCATCATCACGTCCACGAAGATGACATCTGGCTTGTTGTCCACCACCTTGGACAAACCGTCGAAGCCATCTTCCGCTAGCACCACCTTGGCGCCTGCTTGTGAGAGGAATATCTCACCGCTACGGCGTATGGTGTTGCTGTCGTCGATCAGTACGATGCGTATTCCAGCCAGACTATCGCTCACGTTGACCACCCTGATTTATCGTTCTTTTAAGAATCTGAATATCCTTACTGGGTCGGATGCTACCGCACCCCCCGTTTATGCTCAATGCCTTTATCGCCTCCAGAACTGCGGCGTGAACAAGATCAACACAGTGAAGATCTCGAGTCGTCCCACCAACATACCGAAAGTACACACCCAAGTCTGGAAGTCGGTCAGTCCCTGATAGTTGCTGGCTGGACCGACCACACCCAAACCTGGGCCGAAGTTATTGACACAAGCTAGTGTCGCTGTCAGTGCCGAGATGAAATCCATCCCCGTGATGAGCAATACGAAGGTCATTGTCGCTAGCGTCATGAAATACAAAAAGATGAAACCAAGGACGGAGAACACGATGTTGTTGGGGATGACTTGGCCGCTGATCTTCATCGGATCGACTACGCTAGGATGCAGCAATTTGAGGAACTCTCGCCCTGCTTGCTTCACTAGCACCAAGGTGCGGATCATCTTGATACCACCACCAGTCGAGCCCGCGCTTGCTACCGTACAAGCCAAGAACATCATCCACAGTGGTGCGAAGATGGGCCATTGATTGAAATCCACGCTGGCGTAGCCGGAACTGGTCGCGATGGAGACCAAGTTGAAGCTGGCATGGCGCAGCGCTGTCCAAAAACTGGGATAGACCTCCTGCCACCATAAGAAACCAGCGATGCCGATACAGCTACCGATGATCAACGTCAGAGAAGGGATGGCTTCAGGATCGACGCGATAGACTTTGAAGCTACGATTGCGCAATGCGATGAAGTGGGTGGCGAAGTTCAGTACCGCGACCAACATGAAGACGATCATGATGCCTTCGATAAGCAGTGAATTGAAGTAACCCACACTTGCATCATGTGTGGAGAATCCGCCTAAGCCCATCGTAGAGAACGAATGACAGATCGCGTCCAACCAAGACATGCCCGCCCATTTTAAGCTGCCGATACAGGCCAAGGTGATGCCCACATAAACGATCCACAGATTGCGCGCCGTGTCGGCGATGCGGGGTGTCAGAGCTGAATCCTTCATTGGTCCTGGTGTCTCTGCTTTGAACAGCTGTCGGCCACCGATGCCAAGCAATGGCAACACGGCAACAGCCAGCACGATGATGCCTAAGCCGCCCAACCAGTTCAGCTCATGCCGCCATAGATTGAGAGCGGGAGGCAGATTGTCGAGGCCAACCAGCACGGTTGCGCCCGTGGTGGTCATGCCTGACATCGCCTCGAAGTAGGCATCCGTGAACGACAAATTAGGGATCATCATCAGCAAAGGGAGGGTGCTGAAAGCAGGCATCGCGGTCCACATCGCAACCACCAGCAAGTAGCCGTGACGGATGGAGAGTTCGCCTTTATGTCTGCGCGTCAGCATCCACATCAAAGTACCCGCCGCAGCGGTCCACAACATCGCCAGTAGAAAATCGAACAGCATGACGTAATCGCCATAGATGAGCGACATGACGATAGGCATGAGGTAGGCGATGCTGAATACCACCAGCAACAGACCTAAGGCATGGATAACGGTGAAAGCACGTCTCATCAGAAGAACCCGAGCTTCACTTGGAACAATTGCTCGACCTTACGGATCATCTTTTTGTCGATGACGAACACGATGATGTGATCATCGGATTCGATCACTGTATCGTGATGCGCGATGATGACTTTTCCGTTGCGTACGATGGCGCCGATGGTCGCGCCACGCGGTGATTGGATCTCGTCGATGCGACGTCCAACGACTTGTGAGGATTCACGGTCACCATGAGCGATCAGCTCCAAGGCTTCTGCCGCACCACGACGTAGCGAGTGGACTGCCGCCACGTCTCCTTGGCGTACATAGGCGAGCAAAGAACCGATGGTGACGTGTGCGGGCGACAGCGCGATGTCGATCTTGCCGCCCTGCACTAGGCCGACGTAGGCGCTTCGATTGATAAGGCTGATCACCTTGCGTGCCCCGATCTGTTTAGCCAGTAGTGCAGACATGATGTTGTTCTCATCATCATTGGTCAGCGCGCAGAACACATCCACATCCTCGACATGTTCCTGCTGCAAAAGATTCTCGTCGGTGCAATCGCCATGAAGTACTAGTGTCTTGCTCAGTTGACTGGCGAGACGTTCGCAGGCTTTTTTATTGAACTCGATGAGTTTGACCTGATAGTCGTTCTCTAGTGCTTTGGCCAGTCGTTTCCCGATGTTGCCGCCACCTACGATCATCACGCGCTTGGTCGGCTTGTCCATACGACGCATCTCTTTCAGCACGCGGCGTATGTTCTCCTTGGCGGCGATGAAGAATATCTCGTCACCGTCTTCGATGACGGTGGAGCCCTCAGGGCTGACCGCTCTGTCCTTGCGGAAGATCGCAGCGACGCGCGTTTCGACTTGAGGCATGTGTGTGCGCAGGAAGCTCAAAGGCTTGCCCACCAGTGGCCCGCCTTCGAAGGCACGCACGGCGACCAGAGAGACTTTGCCATCCGCGAATTCCAAGACTTGCAATGCCTCTGGGAACTCGATCAGCTTGGTGATGTAATCGGTGAGGATCTGTTCGGGGCAGATGGAGAAATTCACACAGAAATTATCTGTGCTGAACACCTCTTCACGATTGAGATATTCGGTAGAGCGGATACGGGCGATACGAGTGGGCGTGTTGTAGAGCGAAGCCGCTAATTTGCAGGCGACCAGATTGACCTCATCGCTCTGCGTCACTGCTAACAACATATCTGCATCAGCGATTCCAGCTTGTTCTAGTATAGAGGGGTGAGCCGCGTTACCGACGACTGTGCGTAGGTCAAGACGGTCTTGTAGCAGCCGCAACTTTTCGGCATCCGCATCGACGATGGTGATGTCATTCGCTTCATTCACCAGACTTTCTGCAACGGTAGAGCCGACCTGTCCAGCTCCTAGAATCAGTATCCTCACGCTTCTTCCTTCCATTTGATCGAGCAACCCATGCTGGCGATCTGCTCGCGTGGGCCTAGTCCTGTCTTCGCAACTTGCAGCATCGCATCGAACAGGTCGCGCGTTGCTTCAGGTGCCGCTTCCTTACGCGAAGCGTCCAGACGGCCACGATATTGCAATTCTAAGTCTGCATTGAAACCGAAGAAGTCAGGTGTGCACACCGCACCGTAATCTTTGGCGATCTGCTGGGTCTCGTCCCACACGTAAGGGAAAGGATAGTCGTACTGTTGGGCGATGAGCTTCATGTTGTCGAAGCTGTCTTCTGCATAATCCGCAGGGTCGTTCGACATGATGGCGATGCTGTTGATACCGTGTTGCTGTAGTTCGCGCACGTCACGGATGATGCGGTCGCGGATGGATTTGACGTAAGGACAATGGTTGCAGATGAACATCAACAACAGACCGTTCTTGCCGCGAGAACTTTCTAATGTGTGGCGCTTGCCGTCGATGCCTAACAATTCGAACGGGCGCGCTTTCCAACCAAAATCACATAGAGGGGGTTGCAGACTGACCAAGTTCAATTCTCCCAAACTGTTTGGCCTGCAATTTCCAAGCCCATATTTTTCTGCCCGTTATATTATCACGCCTATTCTTCATGCCCTTTGATTGCTATGGCTGCGCCACGTTTTTACTGTCCCCCTCCGCTACCGCTGAGTACCAATGCCGAACTGCCTCCGGATGCGGCTCATCACGCCAGTCGTGTATTACGTCTGCGGGTCGGGGATGCGGTGCAGATATTCGATGGCTTGGGCAATGCGTTGGATGCCACCATTCACGCTATCAACGGCAAACATGTGATGTTAGGCAATCTACAAACCGTGCTTGATACCAGCTCATCGAACCTGTGTATCCATCTGGCGCAGGCCATGTGTAGCAGCGAGAAGATGGACTGGGTCATCCAGAAGGCGACCGAGCTGGGGGCGACGAGCATCCACCCAGTACAGACGCAGCGTAGCGTGGCGAAACTCTCCGAGTCGCGTGCCGAGAAGCGCGGTGCTCACTGGCAAGGAGTGACAGTCGCCGCATGTGAGCAGAGTGGCCGCAACACATTGCCCATCACGCATGTGCCGATGGAGTTGGATGCGTGGCTAGAGACACAACGTGGCAACGCCTATAAGAAATTCATCCTGCTTCCTGAAGGTGCCACAGGCTTACATGAACAGACGGGAATAGAAAAAGACGTCGTATTGTTGATCGGCCCCGAAGGTGGGTTCACCTCTGATGAAGCACTGAAAGCACAACATGCGGGTTTCATGCCTATCCGCTTGGGTCCACGCGTACTGCGCACCGAGACAGCCGCCATCACCGGTATCGCCGCCTTACAGACATTGTGGGGCGATTTTCGTTGAACATCATCGCGTAGCGATGCTAATTCACTCTCTCCTCGTGGGAGAGTGCAGGAGTGAGGGAGGAGTGAATATGCCGTATGTGAACATCCGTATCGCAGGAACATTGAGCCGAGAACAAAAAGCCAAGATCGCTGAAGAGATCACTGACACCTTGGAGCGCATCGCTCACAAGCCCAAGTCATACACCCACATCGCTTTCGATGAACTGCCCGATGAGAACTGGGCGATAGCGGGTAAGTTATTAGATGAGGCGTGACGGTGTATGCGACCGTTCCCGCACCAGCGGGCTACGCCCCACCGTGTCGCGGTCGTTACACCTACATCGCTTTTGATGAATTGCCGGACGAGAACTGGGCCATCGGGGGCAAGTTGCTAGATGAAGACTAGGCTTTTGCTATGCCGCTAGGTTCTCAAGTTGATTGAGGATGAGCATTCCCATGCTCAACGATAAGACGCTCAAAGTGATGCCTACGCTGGTCGGGTGATGGAGCACCCAGTTATCGACCTCCATGTGCATCTTATCTAAAGGTAGCGTCCTTTTGCGTAGCGTGTACCAGCGATCCGTATAGCCCTCGATAGTGGCTAGAGCCTTGGGAAAGAAGATCACCGAGAGTCCAACTAATAGACAAAGGAGATTGCTGACCAACAAGAATCCCTTCAGGTTGCTGGCGACACCGATAATCTCTTGAGGGGAGAGGCCTTCTTCGAAGAGTGAAAGACTTGGTCTAAGATCGGACTCCGCTATTAATGCGATCGACACCGCTGCGCCAACGATGATTGCCACCCCCAAGAGGGTTCTTCGTTTCAGCAACGTAGGCTTGATGTAATGAGGAGTTGAAAGTGGTCGTATCATCTTGCGTACCGAGACCCATCGGTTCAACGCATCGAAGAGTTTGAGTGCGCGCTTGCTACGTAATGCCAAAGCGATCCCGATGAAGAACGAAAACACGCTGGCAATCAGGAAGAATACAAAGGTCATGTAGAGAAAGACGGGATAAGAGATTTGGCTGATCAAGTTGTTCATGTTGAATTCCCCCTAGATTGCTATGCCCGATACTCGAATACATTCTAGGCTCTTTTGCGATGAGCGGATAGGCAAGAGAGGTGTTGTGTCCATGGCAATTTTTCTGATCTAGGTGTTTAATTGCGCCCATTCTAAAACTATACGACGAATGACAGATATGCCACTCCAATCAGCCGAGTTCGTTAACTGGTTCCGTTCCGTCGCACCCTATATCAACGCTTTTCGCGGCAAGACATTCGTCATCGCGTTCGGTGGTGAGGTGGTGGCGGACGGCAAGTTCGTTGAGCTGACACACGACTTCAATCTGCTTGCTGCCCTAGGTATCCGTCTAGTGTTGGTACATGGTGCACGCCCACAGATCGAGCAACATCTGTCGAAGAACAACTTGGCTGGCACTTACCACCAAGGTATTCGCTTGACGGATGCCGAGACCATGCAATGCGTGAAAGAAGCGGTCGGGCGCACGCGTGTTGAGATCGAAGCGCTACTCTCCATGGGCTTGGCGAACTCGCCGATGGCGAATGCCGACATCCGCGTCGCAGGAGGCAACTTCATCACGGCCCAACCTATCGGTGTCATCAACGGGGTCGATCTTCAGCACACGGGTACGGTGCGTAAGGTCGATGTTGCAGCGCTCAGAGATCGCATGGAGTTCGGCGAAGTGGTGTTGCTGTCACCGTTGGGTTATTCACCCACGGGCGAGGTATTCAATCTCACCTTGGAAGATGTCGCGACGGCGACCGCTATCGCGTTGGATGCTGACAAGCTGGTGTTCTTGATGGACACTGACGGCGTACAGGACAAAAAAGGCCAGCTCGCCAAGGAACTCACCATCGTGCAAGCGCAGGGTATCTTAAGCAAGAAAAGCAAGCTGCCTGATGACATAGCTATGTTCTTACCATGTGCGGTTCGCGCTTGCGAGGCAGGTGTCGCTCGAACACATCTTATCAGCCGACACATCGATGGGGCATTGCTGCAAGAGCTGTTCAGCGACGATGGAATAGGCACCATGGTGGTGGAGAGCACACTCAACACCTTGCGTGCGGCGACCATCGAAGACGTGGGCGGCATCATCCAGTTGCTGCGACCATTGGAAGAGGACGGCATCTTGGTGCGGCGTTCGCGCGAGTTGTTGGAACGCGAGATCGCCCGTTTCGAAGTGTTGGAGCATGACCATCGTATCGTCGGCTGTGCCGCCTTGTATCCTTTCCCGAACGAGGCTTCAGCAGAACTCGCATGTCTGGCGGTGGATGCGCAATATCGTGATCGTGGTTATGGCGAGGCCATCCTCAATCACATGAGCAGTCTGGCGAAATCGCAGAAGATGAAGAAGCTGTTCGTGCTGACGACGCGCACAGCCCATTGGTTCGTCGAGCGGGAATTCAAAGAAGCCGATGTGGACCAGCTACCTAAAGAGAAGAAGGCGCTGTATAACTACCAGCGTCGTTCCAAGGTGTTTGTAAAGAATCTGAAATAGGCGTGTAACAATCCGTCGTTAATCTGTAATTGGAGAATCAAATGGCAAGAATGGTGCAGTGTGTGAAATTGGGTCGTGAAGCAGAAGGTCTGGATAGGCCGACCTATCCGGGTGCTTTGGGACAGCGTATCTATGACAACGTATCGAAAGAAGCATGGCAAGGTTGGATAAAATTCCAGACGATGCTGGTGAACGAGAACCGCCTCAATCTGGCCGATCTAAAGGCACGCCAGTACCTAGCGCAGCAGATGGAGAACTACTTCTTCGGGGAGACACAGATGCCGACCGGCTACGTGCCTCCGAAGGCTTAAGCAGTTCGAATCACTTGGCAAAATCCTATCCAGCGCAGAACTTCCTCAATCGTGAACTCGGCCTGTTGGAGTTCAACCGTCGTGTATTGGCACAAGCGGAAGACCCCAGCGTGCCCCTGCTGGAGCGGCTCACCTACTTGTGCATCGTCAGTAGCAATCTGGATGAGTTCTTCGAGATTCGTGTCGCTGGGCTGAAAGAGCAGATCAAGCTGGGCGGTATCGCCGCAGGGCCGGATGGTCTGGAAGCCTCGCAGATCCTCAAGCGTTTGTTCGCTCCCACGCACCAACTTATAGCTCAGCAATATGAGCTATTCAACAAAGAGCTGGTGCCAGCACTCGCTGCACAAGGCATCAAGTTCATTCGCCGCACCCATTGGAACGCAGAGCAGCAAGCGTGGGTGAAAGAATTCTTCATGCGCGAAGTGATGCCGGTGCTGACCCCCATCGGCTTGGATCCGTCGCACCCATTTCCGCGTGTGTTGAACAAGAGCCTGAACTTCGCCGTGGAGTTGCAAGGCAAAGATGCCTTCGGACGCAATTCGGCCAAAGCCATCGTACAAGCGCCGCGCGTATTGCCCCGCGCCATCACCATGCCGCCAGAGATCGCGGGTTGTGCGCATGGTTTCGTGTTCCTCTCATCCATCATCCATGCCCACGTCGGTGAATTGTTTGCTGGCATGGAAGTGTTGGGCTGTTACCAATTCCGTGTGACCCGCAACAGCGACCTGTTCGTCGATGAAGAAGAAGTGAAGAATCTGCGCGTCAGTCTGCAAGGGGAGTTACCGCAGCGTCACTTCGGCGATGCGGTGCGGCTGGAAGTGGCGGATAACTGCACGCCTGATCTGGCGGACTTCTTACTGCGTCAGTTCGAGCTGAAACAGGAAGATCTTTACCGAGTGCACGGCCCTGTGAACTTGGTTCGCCTGATGCGCATCCCCGCTCAAGTGCCGCGTCCTGATCTGAAGTTCCAACCTTTCGTGCCGGGTGTGCCTGCGCTCATCCAGAAGAAGGGGGCGGACATGTTCAAAGCGATCCGCAAGGGCGACCTGTTAGTGCATCACCCGTATCAGTCGTTCAGACCTGTACTCGATTTCATCCAGCAAGCCGCCAATGATCCCGACGTCGTTGCGATCAAACAGACGGTGTATCGCACGGGCGAAGACTCCGAATTGATGGAAGCGCTCATCAGCGCAGCGCAGCGCGGCAAAGAAGTCACCGTGGTGGTGGAGTTGCTGGCGCGCTTCGATGAGGAAGCCAATATCAACTGGGCGGGGCGACTGGAAGCAGTTGGCGCGCATGTCGTGTATGGCGTGGTCGGACACAAGACTCACGCCAAGATGCTGATGGTGGTGCGCCGCGAAGAGAAGAAGTTGCGGCGCTACGTGCATCTGGGCACGGGTAACTACCATCCGCGTACCGCCAAGCTCTATACCGATTTCGGTTTGTTCACTTGCAATGAAGAGATGTGTGCCGATGTGAACGAGATATTCGTTCAGCTCACCGGCTTGGGCAAAGCGAAGAAGCTCAACCATCTGTGGCAATCACCGTTCACCTTGCACAGCAAAGTGCTCGAATCCATTCGCAACGAGACTAAGATCGCCAAGGAGGGAAAGCGCGGGCACATCATCGCCAAGATGAACGCCCTGCTAGAACCTGAGACCATCATGGCCTTGTATGAGGCATCGCAAGCAGGCGTGAAGGTCGATCTCATCGTGCGCGGTGTCTGTGCCTTGCGCCCTGGTGTTAAGGGCTTGTCAGAGAACATCACCGTGCGTTCCATCATCGGACGTTTCCTCGAACACTCGCGCATCTTCTATTTCCGCAACGAGATGAAACACGATGTCTACCTGGCGAGTGCCGATTGGATGGATCGCAACTTCTTCCGTCGCATCGAGGCGTGTTTCCCGGTGCTGGATGAAAAACTGAAGAAACGCGTGTTGGATGAAGGCTTGAAGATCTATCTGAAAGATAACGTGCAAGCATGGGAGATGGACTGCAACGGATTCTGGCATCGCAAAACGAGTGCACGTGGCGCACAGGTCAGCGCACAGGCAGAACTGATGGGATCGCTAGGGCTAGCGATCGGTGCGGACGAAGACGATTAGGCCTTCTTCGGACGACCAGTCTTGATCTTCTCCAGATCGGCAACCGACTTCTTCAATTGAACCGCCGACAGTTTTGAGAGCAGATGCAGACCAGCGCGCAGTAGCTCGCTCTTCTTCAGATGCACACCGCCGCTAGTCATCGCCTTTTCTTTCAGTACGGCTATCAGTGCGTAGTCGTTTTGCGGCATGGTGAAGCTATCGCGCACGACCTTCACTTTGTCGCCAGACTTCTTTTCCTTCTTATGTTTCTTCTCGGGCTTTGACACGGGCTTAACAGCGGCAGGTTTTGCAACGGCCTTGCTAGGGGTAGGTTTGCGAGTTACAGCAGGCGTACGAGTAGTTCGAGTGACCATGATCTATATCCTCAGATTGATTGTGGCAAAAACAGTATATACGGTATATCCTGCAATCTCATTAGTATTATTCGTGAGGTGTTGATCATGGAATTGATCCTGTGGCGACATGCTGAAGCGCATGACGGTTCCCCCGATATGGCGCGTGAGCTGACTGGCAAAGGTCAGAAGCAAGCAGACAAGATGGCGACTTTTCTGCGCGCCAGGATCCCTGAAGATACTCGCATCCTAGTCAGTCCCGCCAAGCGTACCCAACAGACCGCAAGCGCACTCACCAAACACTTCCACACCGAAGCAGCACTCGCTCCCGGCGCATCAGCGCAAGACATCCTGGATGCCATCGGTTGGCCCGACCTCGATACCACCGTACTTATCGTCGGTCATCAACCCTCGTTAGGACAGATCGCTGCCCTGTTGTTGGCGAATTCGAAGACAGGCTTCAGCGTGAAGAAGGGATCGGTGTGGTGGCTCAGTCGCCATACCAGCGAAGGTGATTATCAGACCAATCTGCGCCTAGCCATCGCACCAGATAATTTGTAATCCAAAGGGAGAGCATCATGTTTGAATCAGCTGAACTCGGACACAAGATAGACAAAGCCACCTACGACAAAGAAGAGCCCAAGCTGCGCGAAGCGTTGTTGAATGCGCAATTCGATCTGGCGCAGAAAGCCAAATTCCCCGTCATCATTCTTATCGGTGGTGTGGATGGTGCAGGCAAGGGCGAGACAGTGAACTTGCTCAACGAATGGATGGATCCGCGTCACATCCAAGTGCATGCCACTGGCGAGATGTCGGACGAAGAGCGCGAACGCCCGCCCATGTGGCGATTCTGGCGAGCATTGCCGCCTAAGGGCAAGATCGGCGTGTTCTTCGGCTCTTGGTACACCGAGCCCATCGTGCAGCGCGTCCTCAAGAAGAGCAGCGCCGCCTCACTCGCGCTAGATATCGAACAGATCAACCGCATGGAGAAGATGCTCACCGACGAAGGTGCGGTAGTGCTGAAGTTCTGGTTCCACTTGTCCAAAGATGCGCAGAAGAAACGTCTCAAAGCTTTGGAGAAAGACCCCAAGACCCGTTGGCGCGTCACCAAGTTCGATTGGGAACGTTTCGAACTCTACGACAAGTTCCGCAAAGTGTCCGAGCACACCTTGCGCGAGACGAGCACCGCTGAAGCACCATGGATCGTGGTGGAAGGTTCGGATGCGCGTTATCGCGGTCTAACCGTCGGTAAGATGATCTTGGAGTCATTGCGCAAACATCTGGCCACTCAATCGAAAGCCACTGTCGCCAAGGCGCCACCGTTGCAGGCCGCTATCGATGGCATCGATGTGCTGGATAAATTGGATATGACTCAAGTCATCGCCAAGAAGAAGTTCGATACCGAGTTGGAGAAATACCAAGGCAAACTCGCCTTACTCACACGAAACCCTAAATTCAAAAAGATCGCGGTTGTTGCCGTGTTCGAAGGATCTGATGCAGGCGGCAAAGGCGGCGCCATCCGCCGCATCACTGGCGCATTGGATGCGCGTCACTATCGCATCACGCCCGTTGCCGCACCGACCGAGGAAGAACGCGCACAACCCTATCTGTGGCGCTTCTGGCGCAACGTGCCGCGCATCGGTCGTTTCACCATCTTCGACCGTTCTTGGTATGGCCGTGTGCTGGTCGAACGTGTTGAGAAATTCTGCTCCGAAGCAGATTGGATGCGCGCCTATGGTGAGATAAACGATTTCGAGGAGCAGCTCACCAACAACGGCGCAGTGGTGGTGAAGTTCTGGCTCGCCATCACCAAGGAAGAGCAGCTACGTCGCTTCAAAGAACGAGAGAAGATTGGCTTCAAACGCTTCAAGATCACCGAAGAGGATTGGCGCAACCGCGAGAAATGGGATGACTATGAACGCGCAGTATGTGACATGGTGGATAGGACCAGCACCGAGATCGCACCGTGGACCCTGGTAGAAGCCAACGACAAGAATTTCGCGCGCATCAAGATATTGAAGACGCTGTGTGACCGCATCGAGTCAGCGTTGAAGAAAGTAAAATGACGGGGCGCTAGTCGGTTTCATCGAACAACATCTCCAGCCGCATCACTAGGGCTGGACTGGTGTGGAACTGCTTGTCGGCGGGGAAGTGCAGTTGCGGATCGAGCTCGAAGAATAGCCAGTCACGATGCAGTCGATAGCGGTAGGACACCAACAACACATAGTCCGTCACATGCGTCTTGGGTTCACTTATGCCGAAGACGCTAGCTTGATAGAGTAGGGCAGTGCGCTCGTCCCAAGTATGAAACAGCGAGAAGTCTTGGCGTAGATCGAAGTTCTGTTGATCATGCAGCCAAGTCGCGTTGCTACTGATGCGGAACAGCAGAGGCTCACTGAGCAGTCTTTCAATATCGAATCGAGTCGTTTCACCCGCTCCGATGGTGTTGAACCAGAACACGGTCTCGCTCGCCTTGGTATGCCACGAACCTAGAGTGCCCTTCACGCTGCCACGCGCTCGGGTGAAGGGCGTCGTTGCCGTACCTTGGAACTGCAATCCCGTATCCGTGCTGAAGTGCCAGCGTTCGTTGTACAACCGCTCGAAGCGCAACGCTGCAGCGATGCTCTGCACCGTACTCCGTTTGGTCGTGGCCTGCTGCGTGCGAGACTGGTCAGTGGATAGATTTTGGTCCGCATCACTTTCGATCGTCAGATGTAGCCTTTGTTCGGTATTGGGTAGATCTAGCTTGGCTCTGCCCGAGAAAACAAAAAGTCCATCCCCGTTGTAGCCCGTCACCCTCGTCAGATCAAGCTGCAACACGCTTTGGTTGCTTTCCTGAAAGTGGCGGTCATCACCGAAGAAACGGTCAATATTGCTGATCAACCCTGTGAACTGCCCAGAAAGATAATCGCGTGGGGCATCCATCGCATCGAGTGATGGCCGAGGGATAAAAGAGGTAGGAGGTTCTGTCACCGGGGTCTCGGCCAGCACATCGTCTGCACATGCAGGCATCGACGACAGCACAGCCATCAACAGCCATACTCTCTTCAGATGGCGATAAGTAGGCAAAGCGTCGTCGTTACTGATCGCGGTTCTTGTCTTGCACCAAAACATAAGGTCTTGCCACTACGGCCCACAGCAGAGCATCCGACTCGTACCAAGCCAATGCCTGCTCATCGGTGACCTTGCCGATCTGCCCCGACGCCAGCCACTGGGCCACTTGTGCCTTGTTGTCCTTGGATATCTGGAACGCGACATCCACCAAGTCGAGGGTCCCATCTACGGCCACCGTCGCGCCACGCGCGAAATAAGGTTGCAACTCGCGCCAGCCGATCTGGGCGGTCTCCAAGTTCACCTGAGCGC
Source organism: Sideroxydans sp. (assembly GCA_041752675.1). Classification (GTDB taxonomy): domain Bacteria; phylum Pseudomonadota; class Gammaproteobacteria; order Burkholderiales; family Gallionellaceae; genus Sideroxyarcus. The sequence goes on from JBGSWB010000076.1 coordinate 21,230, forward strand.
GGTCGATGTCTTCTAGTGTCGGTTGTTTCATTGCTGATTCCTATGGTTCTGTACTATCTGGGTTGCGTGATTCAAGCTCATTCCACAAAGCCATTGCGATGGCCGCCCACGCGGATTGATTCACAGTCACCTTGGCGAACTGGTTCATGTAACCTGCGCCGAAGGTCGCCGAATTGGTCTTGTGCATCAGCATCGCCAAGCCGTAAAGCTCCACCTTGATGCGGGCTTGCATATCCCCCTCGCGTGCCGCTTTACGCAACCTATCGATGTTCTGCAACACATCACGCGCGAACATCCTCACTTGATACTCGTCATGAAAGTCCAATCCCAGCGCGAGGCAAGTGCGCTCGATCTGCAACTCTAGATCGTGCTCGCCATGCAGCATGAGATCACTACCAAACATCGTCATGCGGTTGAACCTTTCAGATAATTGTCTTTGTTGCGGATGTAATGCTCGGCCGAGTATCGCAGATACTTCATCTCGTCTTCCGTTAGCGCCCGCACCAACTTGGCAGGCCGCCCCATGTACAACACCCACTCTCCAACGTCTTACCCGGCGAGATGAGGCTGCCCGCACCCACCATCACACGATCAGGAATCACCACATCGTCCATGATGATCGAGCCCATACCGATGAGACAGTCATTACCGATACGACACCCGTGCAAGATCACCGAATGCCCCACCGTCACATAGTCGCCGATGATGAGCGGCGAGCCGTCGGGTTTGTCCGCCGTCTTGTGTGAAACATGGCACATCGTCAAATCTTGAATATTAGAACCGCGCCCGACCTCGATATGATTCACATCCCCGCGCAACACCGTGTTGCACCAGATGGAACTGTCATCACCCAACTTCACATCACCGATGACTTGGCAGGAAGGGTGCAGATAGACGCGGTCGCCGAGGGTGGGGGAGGTGTTGAGGTAGTTGGATAGGGGCATGTGATTATTTCAGAGGCTGGAATATGGATTTGAGACTGACCCTATTAGTTCTGTACTCTTATCTCTTGCAACCAATCTTGTAGATTGTTGTAGTCTTTCAGGACAAGCTGATGTTTGCAACTTTCTGCAACGTGACACGCATCCTTAGAAAAAAAGAGGTTGTTACAACGATTCCTTTGGTTGCTTGGTGTTGGGATACTGCACCGAGTAGTCTTTGAACAACTCCTATGCCAACTTTTTGCTCAGATGCGTAACGTTTACATTCGATGGCGGATTCTAGGATGAAGTGCAATTTTGAGTAACGCTGGTTGGTGGGAGAGATGCGGTAGCATCGATGTCCTTTGACCGGCAAGTCGAAATTACACAGATGAACTACACACACCTCACCCGAGAAGAACGATACCAGA
>JBGSWB010000077.1:0-3645 GCA_041752675.1 Sideroxydans sp.
AATTTCATCCGCACGATCATTGACGGTGACTTAGCCTCGGGCAAGCACCAGAGTATCGTCACGCGCTTTCCACCCGAGCCGAACGGCTACCTGCATGTCGGTCATGCCAAGTCCATCTGTCTCAACTTCGGGCTGGCTAAGGACTACAACGGCTTGTGCAACCTGCGTTTCGACGACACCAACCCGGAAAAAGAAAGCAACGAGTACGCGCAATCCATCCAAGACGACGTGCAGTGGCTGGGTTTTCAGTGGAATGGCGAGGTGCGTTGGGCGTCGGATTATTTCGATGCGCTGTACGATTTTGCCGTGGAACTCATCAACAAAGGCTTGGCCTATGTGGACGACCTGACACCGGAGCAGATGCGCGAATATCGCGGCACCTTGAAAGAGCCGGGCAAGAACAGCCCGAACCGCTCGCGCTCCGTCGCAGAGAATCTTGATTTGTTCACTCGCATGAAGAACGGAGAATTCGCCGACGGTGCGATGGTGCTGCGCGCCAAGATCGACATGGCTTCGCCCAACATGAACATGCGCGACCCTGCCATCTACCGCATCCGCCGCGCACACCACATTCGCACCGGCGACAAGTGGTGCATCTACCCGATGTACGACTACACGCATTGCATCTCCGACGCGTTGGAAGGCATCACGCATTCCATTTGCACACTGGAGTTCGAAGACCATCGCCCCTTGTACGACTGGGTGCTGGACAACATCACCATCCCTTGCCATCCACGTCAGTACGAGTTCTCGCGCTTGGAGTTGCACTACACCATCACCAGCAAGCGCAAGCTGTTGCAACTGGTGAACGAGAAGAAGGTGAGCGGTTGGGACGACCCACGTATGCCCACCATCAGCGGCATGCGCCGTCGTGGTTACACGCCCGAAGGCATCCGCGAGTTCGCCAAGCGTATCGGTGTCTCCAAGAGTGAGAACAGTGTGGACATGGCGATCATGGAAGGTGCTATTCGCGAAGACTTGGAGTTGCGTGCGCCGCGTGTGATGGCCGTCATCAATCCGCTCAAAGTGACTATCACCAATGCCGATGGCGCGTTGACGCGCGAAGCAGATTTCCATCCGAACGTGCCAGAGTTGGGCAAGCGTGTCGTGCCTTTCTCCAAAGATCTACTGATCGAGGCTGATGACTTCGCCGAAGTTCCACCTTCGGGATGGAAGCGTCTGACGCTGGGTGGCGAGATACGACTGCGCCATAGCTACGTGATGCGCTGCGATGAAGTGGTGAAAGATGCGGCAGGTAATGTCATCGAACTCAAATGCAGCATCGACCATGCGACATTGGGCAAGAATCCTGAAGGACGCAAAGTGAAAGGCGTCATCCATTTCTTGTCGCGTGAGCACGCACTCCCTGCGGAGATCCGTCTGTATGACCGCCTGTTCAACGTGCCTGAGCCAGACGGTGACAAAGATGTGGATCCTCTCACACATAAATCCGACTTCGCTCACAGTGGTGCAAGGTTGGGTGGAGGCGAGCGTGAAAGATGCAGCGCCGGAGACGCGTTACCAGTTAGAACGCATCGGTTATTTCTGCACCGACCGCCGCGACCATCAAGCGGGTAGCAAGCTGGTGTTCAACCGCACCGTGACCTTGAAAGATTCTTGGACGAAGGAATAAGTTAGCCGTCATACCGGCCCTTCGGCAAGCTCAGCACATGCTTCCCTGCGGGCATGTGCATGGACAGTACAAATACCCGTCATTCCGGCGAAGGCTGGTATCCAGTGGGTTTATTAAATGGGCTGTTGATTTTGTCTCTGCTGCGCAGAGAATTTATTTAATGATTGGATACCGGCCTACGCCGGTATGACGTAAAAGAAGGAGTAAGCATGAACGAAGAGATCATTATTCCTCACGAGGATCAGATCAAGTCGCTGAAGACCATCACACAAGTGGTGTACGTGCTTTACGCTCTTTCGTATTTCACAGGTATCACCGGTATCGTGGGCATCATCATCAATTACGTGAAGCGTGACGATGCACAAGGCACTTGGCTGGAGAGCCATTTCACTTGGCAGATTCGCACCTTCTGGTTCGGATTGTTGTGGGCGGTGATCGGTGCGGCGACCACCGTCATCCTTATCGGCTTCGCGGTGCTGTTCGCCAACTTCTGCTGGATCATTTATCGCATCGTCAAAGGCTGGCTCAATCTGAACGACAACAAACCGATGCCTGTTTGATTGTCATACCGGCGAAGGCCGGTATCCAGTGGGTTTATCAAAAGTGCCGTTGATTTTATATCCGCTTCACGGATGTTTTTTTGATGACTGGATACCGGCCTGACCGCAGGTCAGTTTATCCTGAGCTTGCCGAAGGGCCGGTATAACGGAAATTGGGAATGCGATGAATCTCTGGTATGACGGAGTGGATAGATGAGCAAGCTGCCCTGTGTGTATCTGCTTGCCAGTAAACGGAACGGTACTTTGTATGTTGGCGTGACCTCCGACTTGGTGAAGAGAGTGTGGGAGCACAAAAATCATGTCGTCGATGGCTTCACCAAAGACTATGGAGTGGATCAACTGGTTTGGTATGAAGTGCATGAAACGATGGAGTCTGCCATTCAACGAGAGAAGGCACTCAAAGAATGGCAGCGTGAAACTAATTGAAGAATCAAATTCTGACTGGAAAGACTTGTACGACGGTATTTGCTAGCTCGATTTGGAAAGTGCCATTTTCCCGTCATACCGGCGGAGGCCGGTATCCAGTCATTAAATATATTCTCTGCGAAGCAGAGGCAAAACCAACGGCACTTTGAATAAACCCGCTGGATACCGGCCTCCGCCGGTATGACGGCACAAGACAAAACTAGCCATGTTAAAAATCTACAACACACTCTCCCGCGATAAGCAGGACTTCAAACCCATCATCCCTAACACCGTTCGCATGTACGTCTGCGGCATGACGGTGTACGACTACTGTCACCTCGGTCATGCCCGCGTGATGGTGGTGTTCGACATGGTACAGCGCTGGCTCAAGGCTAGTAGTTACGACGTGACCTACGTGCGCAACATCACCGACATCGACGACAAGATCATCAAGCGTGCGGCAGAGAACCAAGAGTCCATCCATCAACTCACGCAACGTTTCATCGACGCGATGCACCAAGATGCCGATGCGCTGGGCGTGCAGCGCCCTGACCATGAGCCGCGTGCCACACAGTACGTGCCGCAGATGTTGGAGATGATCGAGACTTTGGAAAAGAATGGCTTGGCGTATCAAGCCGCCGATGGCGATGTGAACTACGCCGTGCGCAAGTTCGAAGGCTACGGAAAACTTTCAGGTAAATCGCTGGAAGATCTGCGTGCGGGTGAGCGTGTGGACGTGGCGACGGATAAGAACGACCCGCTTGATTTCGTGTTGTGGAAATCTGCGAAAGAAAGCGAAGCGGACGAAGTGAAGTGGGATTCCAAGTGGGGAAAAGGTCGTCCCGGCTGGCACATCGAATGTTCAGCGATGGGTTCTGAGTTGCTCGGTAATCAATTCGATATCCACGGTGGCGGTGCAGACTTGCAGTTCCCACATCACGAGAACGAGATCGCGCAAAGTGAAGGTGCACACCAATGCCAGTACGTGAACTACTGGATGCACAACGGCTTCGTGCGCGTGGACAACGAGAAGATGTCCAAGAGCCT
>JBGSWB010000078.1:0-10607 GCA_041752675.1 Sideroxydans sp.
TCGTGGTTGTGATCGGTTGGATCGTGGTTGTGATCGGCTGGATCGTGGTCGTGATGGGCTGGATCGTGGTCGTGATCGGCTGAATCGTGGTCGTGATCGGCTGGATCGTGGTTGTGATCGGCTGGATCGTGGTCGTGATCGGCTGGATCGTGGTCGTGATCGGCTGGATCGTGGTCGTGATCGGCTGGATCGTGGTCGGTGCGACTAGTGTGGTCGATAACGACTTTGTCGGGTAGGTGACAGCAGGAGTAGCCGTGGTGAGTGGCGTGGTTGCCACCCCACCTGTAAGCAATGAACCTGACTTCAACGTCGTCGTAGGGCTGATGCCCCCTCCAAGCGTCTTAGCTGTACCTAGCGTTGCACCTTTTGCACCGATAGGTTGCAAAGTAGTCGCACCGCCTTTCGCACCCAGTGGTTGTTTAGCATTCGTCCCTGATCCTTCCTTCAGACCAGCCCCCTCCTGCGGGACGATCTTTGGCTCATCTTTACTCGGTGCCGTCCTCAAGAAAGCAGGGATGGTCGCCAATATCTTAGGCGCCGCATTGCCGATGTTCGGCACGAAACCCGCTTGATCTGGTTTGATGATGATCATGCCGTTCGCGTTGGAAAGTACCGCCGCGCCGCTATTCACCTTATCGTAAGTTCCTGGCTCTGCGATGGCGACTTGGCCTGGCGCAGGATTGGGGATGAAGGTCGGCTCATGGTCTGTGCCTCGGATTCCGATGGTGGCAGTCGGTGTCTCGATCTTGTAGTTATCTTTGTTAACACGCCCAATGGCGCCAGTGATGGCACGGAAGCCGCCCTTGAACAATGAGATGAAACTACGCTCAGAGCCGTCTGTCTTGCCGCTGTACAGGAAGGTGGTGATGCGCAATTTGGTATCCGGACGCACGACGATCAAACCATCGTCCTCCATCTTGATCTGCGCAGATGCCGAAGCAGAGGTGACGACACTCTCCCCTTCGCTCACTTCTGAACCTTTGCTCGCACTACGCTCCTTACCGTTCGCCGCGACGACTTTCACATCGCCGTTGACGAATTGGAAGCGTCCCGCAACAGCTGCCTCAGCAATTTGTGCGAACACGAAAAACATCGCGCCGATAAGTATGGATACTCTCTTCATTGTTTAAATCCCTTTCAAACGATTTCTGTTCAAACTCAGCATGTCCCGAGTAATTTGCAACGCGAAATCGGCGTCGTAGTCACAGGCTGCGTAATAACAGGGGGAACAAATATCGGCGGCTTCACGATGGCCACGGGTGGTGTGAACACAGGGGGTGGTGGGGTTGGCGTAAACACGGGGGGGGGCGCTATAGCCACTGGCGGGACCACAGGTGCGATCACAGGTGGTGCGATTGCGACAGGCGGTGTGATGGGTGCAATGACTGGCGGCGCGATCGGTTTAACCACAGGAGGCGCAATAGCCAGTGGTGGCGCTGTCACGACAGGCGCAATTGGTTTAGGTGCGACCATCGTCGGCATCGTGCTGATAGTTGGGTTCGGCGCGACGACTGGCGCAGGCGCTGGTGCCATCAGAACTTTCGGGCTCGTCATAGGTGCGATCGTTGTGAGTGGCTTCACCGGAGCGAGCGATGGGTTCAATGGAGCCGTAGGTGCATTGCTCACTGCCGGCATTGGCTTGAGTTGCCTGACAAGTGGCTGATTATTTCCTTGCGGACCGTTCTGAGGCGTTACTTCAGCACCACGTTTCTTTACCACCTTGTTCATTTCGCCTTCAGGTTTGGCGGCATCTTCTGCATAGGCCACCGATACCAACCCTAAACTCAATCCGATACTGATAAACAATGAAGTCATTTTCATGGCACACCTCCGATCTTAAACGAACTACTTGAATTCCCTTTTCACACTGACACTCACTTCGGTCTTTTGAAACCCGTACAACGCAATGTTAGATTTGTTATTTATGTGCATGAGTTGCGGCTTGACCAGCCAGTTGTTGGCAGGTCGCCAGTTCACACCGAACATCGCCACTTGCATGTCATCGCTACCCAATTCGACCAAATTGCTTCGCGCATAGGGCTTGCTATCACGGCGCATGCTGAGCATCCACATGGCGGTGATGTCTGCACTTGGCACTGGGGAGTATTGCGTATAGAAGATGACTGCATTGGTGTTGCGACTCACATCTGTCGGCGTCACACCGTCGTTCAATTGCATGCTCGTCTTGATCGCTTTGTCGCGCGTGTGGTTCACCGCGAGGTAGATCATCGGCGAACCCGCTGCGGCATACACATGGGTGTAATTCGTACCGAGGACGATCTGGTTGGTGTCTTGCGTATCGGTAGTTGGATAGCGCGGCATGTTGTATTGCAGAGACACTCCGAGGTAATCACGCTCAGTCAATCCAAAGCGCGCATCGCTACTAACGGCATTCTGTGTGCTGTTAGCGGTGTAACCCAAACTGGCCGATGTTCCAAGTTGTCGATAGTCTCGTTTGGAAACATCGAAGCGATAGGTATTCATGCCAGACTGTACGTTTACACCGCCCTTCGCTGTGTTCGCATGCGAGTTCATCATGCTTTGCTTAGCATAGACACGATTGGTTGAATCGAACGAGGCGAAGGCATAAGTACCCGCACTAGAGAATGGAACGCGGCCTTCTAGATTCCCATTCACTAGAGCAAAACGAGCAGAGACGTTGCTCGGCGGAAGTGGCGGCGATGGAGCGACGCTGAATGAAGTGGTGTAGGCATCGACATAATTCTTGGGGCCGCTGGTGATATTGCTATCGCCCCCGAAACCGAATTCGGCCATCCCGACCAGATATGGCTGCTTAGCTTTCTTCTCTGCCAATGCTTTAGCGTCATCTTGTTGCTTGATGGCAGCAAGGTATTGATCTGCAGTGCCCTTGGATTGCGCCGACAGATTGGTCTGCTTCAGCAGACCTTCAAATGCTTTTTTAGAACGCCCGCTGTCTCCTGATTGAAAGTATGCGATACCCAACCACAGACGGACATCTCCATATTGAGGAGAGACAGACTCGACACGCTCTAATGCTAATGTAGCGCGATCTGGTTTGCCCGCATTGACGGCACTGATACCCAAGAGATAGTCATAGGTGACGTCGCCTGACTTTTCGAATTCATATGGCTCCATCAAAGCGTAAGCATCGGCATACTTGCCGACCTTAACCAATGCCTGAGCATCCTTCATCATCTTGATTGATTTCGCTGTCACCTTTACCTCCGCTGCAATAGCAGTTTGAAAGACGAACATGCCAACCAGCACCAACGCCAAACCCAAAGATTTTTTCAACATTCCGACTCGCTTATTTCGATTGATTTGGATGACAAACATTACTCGGCATAAACCTTAAGGTCAATATGCAAAAAAGACTTTAGTCCCAAGCCGTTAGCAGGTTTAGGAGCTGACTACTTGATTTTTGGTTAGATCGTGCCGAACTGCTCAGGCAGCTTGGACGGGGATGCGTTCGCGATGCGCGATGATGCGATTGTGTTCGTCCACATAGACGAGGGATGGATGATACTTCTGCAATTCCAGCTCGGAGTAGACGGAATAGGCAGCGATGATAAGGATGTCCCCAGGACCAGCCTTGTGAGCTGCTGCACCATTCACAGAGATTGTGCGTGAACCGCGTTGGGCGCGGATAGCGTAGGTGGTGAAACGTTCGCCATTGGTGACGTTGTAGATGTCGATCTGTTGATATTCCTTGATGCCGGAGGCTTCCAGCAGGTCGTCGTCGATGGCGCAGGAACCCTCGTAATGCAGTTCAGACTGCGTCACGCGCACACGGTGCAATTTGGCTTGTAGCATGGTTCGTTGCATGGTCACATCCTCCTCCCCTATCCGCTAGGGGCGCGCATTATAAACAACGATGCCCTAAAGACAAACCTCAAGGTTATCGATCAACCGAGTCTTGCCCAATCTGGCCGCCGCGACCACTACCAATTTCCGCTCTGTCACTACGGGCTGAATCAAGCCGTTCTGGCTACGGATAGCCACATATTCCACTTGCCAACCACGATTGGCAAGGGATTGGCTCGCTTTCAGCTCGATTTTAGTAAGGTCTTTCGCGTCTACCTTCAACTCATTGGCAACCTCAACGAGTGTTCGATGCATTTGAACGGCTTCAGTTCGCTCTTCAGGTGAAAGATATTGGTTACGTGAACTCAAGGCCAGCCCATCTGCGGCGCGCGAGGTCTCGGCCCCTACAATTTCGATTGGCAGATTGAACTGCGCGACCATCTGCCGAATGATGGCGAGTTGCTGGTAGTCCTTTTTGCCGAAAATGGCGATCTGCGGCTGCACTAGGTTGAACAGTTTTAGCACTACGGTCGCCATGCCACGGAAATGGCCAGGGCGGAACGTGCCGCACAACTCGTTGGCGATGGGTGGAGGTTCTACATAGATCGTCTGCTGCTCTGGATATATGTCATCGACAGCGGGTGCAAAGACCACATCTGCCAAGCCTTGAAGCTTGGCGCAGTCCGCCTCCAGCGTGCGCGGATATTTATCGAAGTCCTCATTGGGACCGAACTGCAAAGGATTGACGAAGATGCTCACCACTACACAACTACCGCGCTGTTTCGCCATACGCACCAACTCGATATGCCCTTCGTGCAGATTGCCCATGGTGGGCACGAAAGCGATAGCTCGCTGTTGCGCCAAATGGGCACGTAGCTCGGTTACGGAATGGATGAGTCGCATCAGAAAGAATGTTCTACGGTTGGAAATGCGCCTGACTTCACCTCAGCGACATAGTTGGCGACCGCTTGCACGATGGAACCTGCTCCCGGCATGAAATCCTTCACGAAGCGCGCCTTCTTGCCGGGATAGATACCCAACATGTCATGTAAAACCAACACCTGTCCCGAGCATCCAGCGCCTGCACCAATACCGATAGTGGGGATGGATAGATGTTGTGTGATGTCAGTCGCCAACACGGCGGGCACAGCTTCCATCACGATCATGCCAGCACCCGCTTGTTGCAAAGCCAATGCATCTTCACGCAGACGCTGTGCCGCAGCATCGCCTCTGCCCTGCACTCGATAGCCGCCGAGTTGATGAACCGACTGTGGAGTGAGGCCTATGTGCGCGCAAACGGGGATACCGCGTGAGGTGAGGAAATGTATGGTCTCGGCCATCTCGACACCGCCTTCGAGCTTAACCATCTCTGCACCCGCCTGCATCAATTGAACAGCATGTGAAAAAGTTTCGCGTGCGGAGAATTGGGAAGTACCAAAAGGCATGTCGGCGATGATGAATGCCTGCTGCGCACCTGCCGCGACGCAAGCGGTGTGGTAAGCCATCTGCTCGATGGTGACAGGCAAGGTACTCTCGCGACCTTGGATGACCATGCCGAGCGAGTCACCTACCAGCAGCACATCGACACCGTTGTTCTCCAACAGCGTGGCGAAGCTGGCGTCGTAGCAGGTCAGCACGGCGATCTTCTCGTCCTTGCCACGCATGTTCTGCAATGTGGTGAGTGTCTTACGCATCAAGCCCTCTCAATTCCCGCCGACGTTGAAGTATTCGCGCCGCCCACGCATCTTGTCGATACGGTCCAGCAACAGTTTGAAGTCGTTCTCATTATCCACAAAATTCAGATACTCGCTATTCACCACCAAGACGGGCGCTGCCTCATAGTGATGAAAGAACTCGCCATAGGCATCTGACAAGCGAGTCAGGTAGTCATCCGATATCGCGCGCTCATAACGATGGCCGCGACGCCTGACGCGCTCGATCAAAGATTCGGTGGAAGCTTGCAAATAGATCACCAAATCCGGACTTGGTGCTTGTGGCGCGAGACTCTGGTAGATGGATTGGTAGAGCTTGTATTCGTCGTCGCTCAACGTGAGGCTTGCGAACAAAGAGTCTTTCTCGAACAGATAATCGGAGATGGTGCGGCTGCGGAACATGTCCATCTGCGCCAGATCACGTACTTCATTGATGCGTTGGAACAAGAAGAACAGTTGCGTGGGTAACGCATAGCGCGTCGCGTCTTCGTAGAAACGAGTAAGGAAAGGGTTCTCCTGCGGTTTTTCCAGCAACATCTGCGCATCGGCATAGTCAGCCAGACGCTTGGTCAAGCTGGTCTTGCCCACACCGATGGGGCCTTCGACGACGATGTATCGATATTTACTCAGTGGCATTCAGCCGCTCCAGTGATTGCCCTGCACATCGCTGCGCTGCTTCGTCCGCCCTGCCGACACCGGGTATCACGCAATCGGGTGCGATCTCCACCAACGGTTGCAACACGAATGCTCGAAGATGCATCTGCGGATGCGGGATGGTCAAGCCATGCTCATGATGCATGAGGTCGCCATACATCAACACATCCAGATCCAATGTTCGCGGTGCATTGAGAAACTCGCGTGTGCGACCACATTCCAGCTCCAATGCCAGCAAGGCTTCCAGCAAGCCCCTAGGTGTCAATCCTGTTTCGACCTGCACCACGGCATTGATGAAATCAGGCTGGTCGAGAAAGCCAACGGGGGCGCTGCGATACATTGATGAGCATTTCATCACACGTGTATGTGGCAACCCATCCAGCGCCGCAATAGCATGCGCGACCTGTGATAAGGGCTCAGATAGATTGCTACCTAGGCCGACGAAAGCGACGTGCCTCATCAATCTATCGGCAGTTCCGCCTGTACGGCATTAGAAGGTTTTTTGGTACGGCGGCGACGTTTCTTGGGACCTGCAGTATCTGGCAACAACATCTCCGCGCGGCGTTCTTCGCTGGCATGTTGGAACTCTTCCCACCATGTTGCCAACTCCATCTCGGCTTCGCCGCTCTGGCAACGCAACAACATGAAATCGTAAGCCGCACGGAAGCGCGGCAACGCCAACAAACGCATCGGACGCTGCCCGCCGCGCTGCTCAAAGCGAGGTTGCAACACCCACAACTCTTTCATCACCGTGTCATAACGACGCGGAATAGCAAGTTGTGCGCGCTGACGTTCCAGCACCTCATCCATCGCGGCGTGCATCGCAGCGATGGGGCGTTCACCCGCATCCTGCTTGATCTTCCATGTCGCCAACACCTCGTGCCACAACAGTGCCGCGAACAAGAAGGCAGGTGATGTCGGTTTCTCTGCCGCGATGCGCTCATCGGTGTTCTTCAAGGCCGACATGACGAACTTCTCGCCCATCGGCTGCTCGAGGATGACATCCAGCATAGGCAACATGCCGTGATGCAATTCCATCTGGCGCAACTTCTTGATGCACTCCAACGCATGGCCGGACAACAACAACTTGAGCATCTCGTCGAACATGCGCGCTTCAGGCACATTACCCAACAGGCCCTTCATCTTGGAGATGGGTGCTGCGGTGGCTGGGTCGAGTTTCATACCCAACTTGGCGGAGAGGCGTACCGCACGAAGCATGCGTACCGGGTCTTCGCGGTAACGCACCTCGGGGTCACCGATCATGCGCAAGATGTTGGCGCGGATATCGGCATAGCCGTTGTGGTAGTCGAATATCTCTTGCGTGGTCGGATCGTAGAACAAGGCGTTGGCGGTGAAGTCGCGCCGCGCCGCATCTTGTTGTTGGTCACCAAATTCGTTGTCGCGCAGGATGCGGCCGTGCTCGTCCGTCTCCGCGTCTTCCGCATCGATGGCGCGACGGAAGGTGGAGACTTCGACCGTCTCTTCGCCGAACATCACATGCACCAGCTTGAAACGGCGTCCGATGATGCGTGCGCGACGGAACACACGGCGCACTTCCTCGGGTGTGGCATCCGTCGCCACATCGAAATCTTTGGGTTGTTTATCCAGTAGCAGGTCGCGCACAGCACCACCCACCACGAAGGCTTTGAATCCTGCGGCTTGCAGTCCATCGGTGACGCGCTTGGCACCGAAGCTGATGCCATCGCGGCTCACTTTATGCGCCTCGAAAGGGATCACCAGCGCAGCGCCTACAGAGCGTGTAGCAGCCGACTTACCGAATACTCGTTTGATCAGTCTTTTTATCATTAATTTAGAAAGTGAAGTCGCCGCAAAGGGTGCGGCGACGCTGTGGATTATACACCCCCACCTCCGGCCAGAAATCAGCGCAGGGAAAGTACCGGCCAGCCTTGCTTCTCAGCATGTGCACGCAATGTCGCATCGGGATCGACTGCCACAGGGTGCTTCACCTTGGACAGCAAGGGCAGGTCATTCAAAGAATCGCTGTAGAACCACGATTGCTCGAAACTCGCCCAGTCCCAACCACGCTCTGCCAACCACTGCTCCATGCGCACCACCTTGCCTTCGCGAAAGCTCGGCACCCCAGCCACCCCCCCAGTGAATTCACCGTTCTTATGTTCCGGATCGGTAGCGATCAGATGCTCGACACCGAACTCGCGCGCGATAGGCGCAGTGACAAAGCTGTTGGTCGCAGTGACGATCATGCAGATATCTCCTGCCACACGATGCCTCTCCACCAAGGCTTGCGCTTTTGCACCCATCATCGGCCGTACCTTGATACGCATGAACTCTTCGTGCCACCCGTCCAAGACTTTGCGCGAATGACGAGACAAAGGCTTGAGTTGGAATTCAAGGAACTCTTGGATGTCCAGCGTCCCCGCTTTGTATTGCTCGTAAAAAGCGAGGTTCTTCGCTTCGAACAACTCGCGATCGAGTATCCCTTGCTCGACCAAGAACTGCGACCATTCGAAGTCGCTATCGCCGCTCAATAAAGTATTGTCCAGATCGAATAAAGCCAGATTCACCATCACTCCTCATTTCAAAAAATGAGGCCAGCATCACTGCTGGCCCCCTGAGTTTCTATATCACGTATCACTCAGAACGCGTAACCGATACCGAATGAAAACACGGGGTACATCTTGAAATCCTTCAAATCGGAATTCAATTGGTTCTGCGAGTCTGTTGTCAAACTTGGCTGGCTCGCCCAAGCCCCTGTAGCAGTCACTGTAGCCTTAGGTGAGCCTTGGAACAAGATGCCAATATCTGAGCTCAGCGAGAAACCTTTATTTTTTGGCTGTCCACTCCAGCCGAATCCTAAGTAAGGGGATACTTTATTGAATTCTACGGAGGTGGTGAGCGTGTCACCCCCGCTAGCCGTATAGTTAACGCCGTTGATGTTATAAGTACCCGCAGCAGCAGTTGCTTTCATAGCAAGCTTGTTACTATTAAAGACCAATCCAGCAGTCAAGTGCGTGACACCACTCCAAGGACGCCAGTCGGCAAGAGCTGACACACTGGAGAGCTTCAAGTCACCCTTGTAGTTCAATCCGCTTGAAGCTTGGTCTGCACTGATCGTGAAAGTATTGAAACCAACACGAGCATCGAATTTTTCAGCCAGTGGAATAGCCAATTCAAGTCCGCCGCCCAAGGTGGAAATATGACCACCGACACGCGCTTTAAAATCAGCTGCCATAGAATGCATAGGTAGTGCTGCCAAAGCCAATACAACCATTACTTTCTTGCTTCTCATCAAAATCTCCCTTTTTTTGTGCAGACAAAACAACGTAGAAACCAAAATGGCGGTGGATTCTCCCAAATCCGCTACTACCCCGCCATGACTTCTTTCAGAATCGGCACACTTGCGCCCCGCTTCAATCTCAAACAACGTTCATCCAACGCATCCAACGTGACTAAGAGGGATGGTAGATCGCGCCTGCCATGCCGCAACAGATAGCTCGTCACTTCATTGGGCAATTCGAATCCCCGCGCGGTCGCGTGTTGGCGCAAGGCTTCTGACTTCTCATCATCACTCAATGCGTGCACCTGATAGACCAGCCCCCAACCTAGGCGGGTGCGTAGATCATCGCGAAGCTTCAAGAAGGCAGGTGCTTGCTTGCCACTCACCAACAACAGACCTCCACTTTCACGCATACGGTTATATAAGGCGAACAGGGCGATCTGTGCATCCTCATCGAGCATCTCGACATCATCCACCGCGACCACCTCCATCGCTTGCGGTACAGCCCCGCACAAACAAATGGCTGACTTGCCCGCATTGCGCGCACTGACCACGATTGCTTGCAAAAGATGGGTCTTACCGCTCCCCGCCTCACCCCAGATGTAGAGGCAGCGCTCTCCTTGTGACGAAGACAATGCGTGGCGCAAGGCGGACAGCAATTCCACATTGCGTCCAGCAACGAAATTCTCTAGGGAAGGAATCCACTCAGGCGCGATGCCCAATAACATTTGGGTCATGGTTTTTTGTACATCGCGCTATTCAGATAACGCTCGCGTGAATGACGCAACACGACCAACAGGATAGCGGACAGCGGTAGCGCCAGCAACACACCAAAGAAGCCGAACAATTGACCAAAGGCGAGCAAGGCGAAGATGACCGCCAGTGGATGCAGGCCGATCCGCTCGCCCACCAGCCAAGGTGTGACCACCATGCCTTCCAACAATTGGCCCGCGCCGAAGACCACCCACACCAGTGCCACATCACTCAATGCAGTGAACTGCATGATTGCCGCTAAGGTCGCCAATCCCAGGCCCAACACCATACCAAGATAAGGCACGAACACCAGCGCTCCGGCGACGATACCGATGGGTAGCGCGAACTCCAGCCCGACCAACCACAACACCACCACATAGAAAGCACTCATCAGCAGCATCACTGCGATCTGCCCGCGCAGGAATTCGGCCAACACTTTGTCTGTT
>JBGSWB010000079.1:0-4215 GCA_041752675.1 Sideroxydans sp.
CGGGTCTTCGATGGTGATGATGTGGCCGTAGCTGTTCTGGTTGCGGTGGCCGAGCATAGCCGCCATGGTGGTGGACTTACCCGAGCCTGTACCGCCGACTAGGATGACCAATCCGCGCTTGGTCATCACCACGTCTTTCAATATGGGTGGCAATCCCATCTCTTCGAAACTCGGGATCTTGGTGGTGATGGTACGCAACACCATGCCGACGCGTTGTTGCTGCATGAACACATTGACACGGAAACGGCCGATGCCGGAGGGGCTGATGGCGAAGTTACATTCGTGGGTGGATTCGAACTCGGCGGCTTGGCGGTCGTTCATGATGCTGCGCGCCAGCTCTTGTGTATGTTGTGAGGTCAGCGCTTGATTCGATACAGGGGTCATCTTGCCGTCTATCTTGAACGCGGGCGGGAAGCCGGCGGTGACGAAAAGGTCGGATGCTTTCTGCGAGATCATCCCGCGCAGCAAATTGTGGACTAGTTCAGTGGCCTGATCGCGTTCCATGGTGAACTCCTAGATATTGTGATTAAGCAGGGAACAGGTCTTTGTTCGCAGCCTTGGTGCGCGCTTCGGCAGAAGCGACGACATTGCGTTTGACCAGGTCGGTCAAACATTGATCCAGCGTCTGCATACCGATACTACCGCCGGTCTGAATGGCGGAGTACATCTGCGGCACTTTCGCTTCGCGGATCAAGTTACGGATAGCGGGTGTACAGATCATGATCTCGTGCGCGGCGGCGCGTCCTGCGCCGTCTTTGGTCTTGAGCAGTGTCTGCGAGATGACGGCGCGCAAGGATTCCGACAGCATCGCACGCACCATTTCTTTTTCATCGGCAGGGAACACGTCGATGATACGGTCGATGGTCTTTGCAGCAGAGCTGGTGTGAAGTGTGCCGAACACCAAGTGACCTGTTTCCGCAGCCGACATCGCCAAGCGGATAGTCTCTAAGTCGCGCATCTCACCAACGAGGATGACATCTGGGTCTTCGCGTAAAGCGGAGCGCAGAGCGTTGTTGAAAGAGAGCGTGTGCGGGCCGACTTCACGCTGGTTGATCAGACATTTCTTTGATTCATGCACGAACTCGATAGGGTCTTCCACGGTGAGGATGTGGCCTTGTTCGGTCTCGTTCTTGTGATTCACCATGGCCGCCAAGGTCGTGGATTTACCCGAACCTGTTGGACCTGTCACCAATACCAAGCCGCGCGGATAGTCGGCGATGGTCTCGAAGATCTTGGGTGCTTTGAGGTCTTCCAATGACAGGATCTTGGAAGGAATGGTACGCATGACCGCGGCAGCACCACGGTTCTGGATGAAGGCGTTGACGCGGAAGCGCGCGAGATTAGGAACTTCGAAAGAGAAGTCGACTTCCTTGTTCTCTTCGTAATGCTTGCGCTGCCCGTCGTTCATGATGTCGTACACCATGGCGTGCACTTCTTTGTGCTCCATCGGCGGCAGGTTGATGCGGCGCATATCGCCGTGAACGCGGATCATCGGAGGCAAACCGGCGGAGAGGTGCAAGTCGGATGCTTTGTTCTTCACGCCGAAGGCGAGCAGTTCGGTGATATCCATATATAATCCCTGAGCTATTTTTGGAGCGTTGAAAAGCGACTGTCTGAGCGATTATGACTGCAATCCTCTCTAACTTGCAAGCAACCCGCGAGGCCGTTGCTAAAGCCACAATCGAGGCTCATCGAGCAGTCGGCGATGTGCATCTGTTGGCGGTGAGCAAGACCTTTCCGGCCGAGGCGGTACGCGAAGCATATCAAGGTGGGCAGCGCGCATTCGGCGAGAACTATCTACAAGAAGCGCTGGATAAGATGGCGCTGCTGAATGATCTGCCACTGGAGTGGCATTTCATCGGGCCGATCCAGAGCAACAAGACACGCCCCATCGCAGAACATTTCGCTTGGGTGCATGGCGTGGACAGGTTGAAGGTGGCACAGCGGCTGTCTGAGCAGCGTCCGGTGAATATGCCACCGCTCAATATCTGTTTGCAGGTAAATGTGAGTGGCGAGGAAAGCAAAAGTGGCGTGGCGATAAGTGAGGCTGCACAGCTTGCCCAAGAGATATCTCGACTGCCTCGGCTAAAGTTACGCGGATTGATGTCGATACCCGCTCCAGCATCGGGTGAGACCGAGCAGAGGGTGGCGTTCGCCAAAATGCGGGTATTGTTGCAAGAGTTGAATCAGCAAGGATCATCGTTGGATACCCTTTCGATGGGGATGTCCCATGATTTTCCGGCGGCGATCAAAGAAGGCGCGACCATCGTGCGTATCGGTACGGCGATATTTGGTGCCAGAGATTACGGAGGCGGGACATGAATATTTGCTTCATTGGTGGCGGCAATATGGCGAAAGCCTTGATCGGGGGGCTGATCAAGCGCGGTTATGCCACTTCTCATATCCGTGTCGTCGAGGTCGAGGCGGATCGTTGCGCGGAATTGCATGAGGAATTCAACGTGAGGGCATCCACCGACATGAAAGAGGCAGTGGTCAGGAGCCAGACCATTGTGTTGGCAATCAAGCCGCAGCAATTGCGCGAGGTCGCGGAGCAACTTGTGCCTTTATTGGAAGAACGTCTAGTCATCTCCATCGCGGCAGGTATCCGCACGCAAGACATCTCTCGTTGGATCGGTTCCCAGAACGTCGTGCGGTGCATGCCCAATACACCGGCATTGATCCGGTGTGGAGTCACTGCGCTGTACGCGACGCCTGCAGTCAAGCCGGATCAATGTCAGAAGGCGGAAGCAATCTTGTCTTCGGTGGGCAGTACCTTCTGGTTAGAAGATGAGGTATTGCTTGATGGCGTTACCGCAATCTCAGGGAGCGGTCCGGCTTATGTGTTCTATTTCATCGAGGCGATGCAGCAGGCTGCATATGAATTGGGTCTGGATGAAGAGCAGGCAAGGCAGATGGTGTTAGACACCTTCATCGGAGCTGGAAAATTGGCGCAGAGCAGCAAGGATGTGGATGTGGCGACACTGCGCGCGCGAGTGACGTCAAAGAACGGTACGACCGAGAAGGCCATCAAGAGCATGGAAGCTAACCGGGTGAAGCAAGATATCGTCGATGCCATCCATGCGGCTGCGGCGCGTTCTAAAGAGATGGGTGATGAATTAGGGAAGGATGTTTGATGTTTAGTGAAGCACTCTCGTTTTTAATCGATGCACTGGTTCAACCTTTCGCTGCGGTCCTGTTGTTCCGATTCCATGCTGTGTGGCTGAAAGCGCCGATGCGAAATCCTATCGGCGAGTTCATCATGGCACTCACTGATTTCATCGTACTCAAAGCACGGCGTTACATGCCATCGATGATGGGTTTGGACACCGCTACATTGGCATTGGCTTTTGCAGTCGAGGTCATCTATCTCGTGCTCTTCCTGTTCGTGCAGAGCTATCCCTTCGACACCTTCCCCTTGCTGGGGCTGCTAGCGTGGACGGCAGTCAAGTTGCTGAAGATCAGCGTCTATCTGTTGGTCGCGACCTTGTTGGCGGAAGCGATCTTGTCTTGGGTCAATCCGCATACGCCGCTGTCGCCGATGCTCAGTGCGTGCAACCAACCCTTCTTGCAGCCCTTGCGCAGCGTGATCCCGCTGGTCGGGCGTGTCGATCTTTCCGTGCTGGTGTTGTTCATCATCTGTCAGCTCCTCCTCATCGTGCCTATCAGCGGTATGGAACAGTTCGTGCAGAGACTCTTGTGAGTGATTGGTATCGTCGCGATGGCGATGTCTTGTTGCTGACCTTGCATGTTCAGCCGGGAGCGAAACGCACCGAGATATCAGGCTTGCATGGCGAAGCGTTGAAGATACGCCTTGCAGCACCGCCTATCGAAGGTCGTGCCAACGAAGCGCTGCTTAGATTCATCGCAGACACTTTCGGCGTTCCCCTGCGACAAGTCGAACTCAAGCAGGGCGGACAATCGAGACATAAAGTGGTGATGGTGACAGGGAGCAAGGTCGCTCCCGAAAGCGTGTTGATACAGTGAGTATAAGATGAGCGATACACCCAAACGCCCTGCTTTAGAGGGCATCACCCTTGAGATGATCGTGACGCGTCTTTCCGAAAGCATAGGCTGGGAAGAGATGGCTCTTGCCGTGCCCGTTCGTTGTTTCACGCACGATCCAAGTGTCAAATCCAGTTTGAAGTTCTTGCGCAGGACGCCGTGGGCGCGACAGAGGGTAGAGCAACTCTACCTTGAGGTCACGCGCAGCTAGTA
>JBGSWB010000080.1:0-9077 GCA_041752675.1 Sideroxydans sp.
CTAGACCAGCGACCAAGAACGCGAGACCGAACACCAGCAATGAGACGTTCGGTGTGCCATGTGCGATGACATTGGAGATGGTTTGGATATCGAGCGAACCCGTCGCGCCGTAGATCATGGACATGCCGTACAACAGGAAGCCAGATGCCATCGCCCCGAGGATGAAATATTTCATCGCTGATTCAGTGGCTGTGGCCGAATCACGTTGCAACGCGACCATCGCGTACAGGCTCAATGCAAGGATCTCAAGCCCCATGTAGAGGGTTACGAAATTGCTAGCAGAGATCATCACCATCATGCCCAGCGTGGCGAGCAACACCAAACTGAGAAACTCGCCAGAGAACAATCCGCGCGTGATGAGATAGTTGCGCGAGTAGACCAGCATCATGGAGACCGACAGATAGGTCAACAGCTTGAGGACATCCGACATCAGATCGTCAACGAACATGTTGTTGAACAGATGGGCAACACCGAACTGATGGGTCGCTACGGTGATGAGCGAGCATCCCAGTAAGGTCACTTGCACCAACAGGTAGGTCATAGTTCTTGTCTTGCCTGGGATGAGCACATCCAGAACCAAGATCACGCTCAACATGATGAGCATGAATATCTCAGCGTAAGCAGGGAATAATGTGGAGATGTAATTCATGTCTTCCTCTTAGATTTTTGAGCGCGCCAAGTGAACCAATAGATCGTTCACCGAAGCATGCATGATCTCGCTCAAAGGCAATGGATACAGGCCCATCACCAACACGCTGATCGCCAATACAGACATCACCAAGATCTCTCTCGCGCCGATGTCGTGCAAATGTTTGACATGATCGTTGGCGACCGCACCGAACACGACACGTTTGTACATCCACAGCGTATAGGCAGCACCGAACACCAGCGTGCTAGCGGCCGCAAAGCCATACCAGAAGTTCACTTTGACCGCACCCATGATGACCATGAACTCGCCCACGAAACCACTGGTTCCCGGCAAGCCGCTATTAGCCATAGCGAACAGCATGAAGAAGGCGGCGAATATGGGCATGGTATTGACCACACCACCGTAGTCCACGATCTGGCGCGAATGTACACGGTCGTACATCACTCCGATACACAAGAACAATGCACCCGCAACGAAGCCGTGCGAGATCAT
Organism: Sideroxydans sp.; assembly: GCA_041752675.1. Lineage (GTDB taxonomy): Bacteria > Pseudomonadota > Gammaproteobacteria > Burkholderiales > Gallionellaceae > Sideroxyarcus. Next base: position 1,142 of record JBGSWB010000080.1, read on the forward strand.
CTGCAACAGCGCCCCTTCCATGCCATAGGCATTGAAGATGAAGAAGCCAAGGGTGACGAAACCCATGTGTGAGATGGAAGAATAAGCGATCAACTTCTTCATGTCGGCTTGCGTCAAGGCGACCAAGCCGATGTACACCACCGCGATGAGTGACAGCGCGATCATGACTCCTGCCAACTCATGACTCGCATCGGGTGCGATCGGCATAGAGAAACGGATGAAACCGTAGGCACCCACCTTCAACATGATCGCGGCCAGCACCACCGAACCACCGGTAGGTGCTTCTACGTGCGCATCAGGCAACCAAGTATGGACGGGGAACATCGGCACCTTCACCGCAAAAGCGAAGAAGAAAGCGATGAAGATGAGTATCTGCGCATCCAGCGGGATAGGCAGTTGGTGGTAATCCAAGATCGAGAAGCTGCCACCCGAATGCAGGTACAGGTACAAGAACGCGACCAGCATCAACAAGGAGCCAAGCAAGGTGTAGAGGAAGAACTTGACCGCAGCATATACGCGGTTCGGACCGCCCCACACGCCTATGATGAGGAACATCGGGATCAGCATCGCTTCCCAAAACACGTAGAACAGCATCGCGTCCAGTGCGGCGAAGACACCGTTGATGAGACCGGACATCACCAAGAAGGCCGCCATGTATTGCGCCACACGTTTCTCGATGACTTTCCAACTTGCGATGACAACGATCACCGTGAAGAAACTGTTAAGCAGAATGAACAGCACAGAGATGCCATCTACTCCGAGGTTGTAATGAATGTTAAAGAGAGGAATCCAATCCTTCATCTCGACGAACTGCATCGCACTCGTCATACGGTCAAAACCCGTATAGAGCGGGATGGTCACCAACAATCCCAACACTGCGCCAACGAGCGCGATGATGCGCGCCAAGGGTGCGTTACGGTCATTGCCAGTCGCTAGTACCAGCAAACCAAAGATGATGGGAAGCCAGATGGCGACGCTTAACAGTGGATATCCAAAAATCATGCTTATTCCTTCAGTTCTTCTCTAGTGCTGCGCCATTAGAACCAAGTACGTACCGTCAACAGGAGCGATACCCCGACGATCATCCAAAATGCATAGTGGTAGACGTAACCCGTTTGGAACCCACGCAACACGCCCGAAAACATACCAACCACTTTTGCTGAACCATTGACGAAGAAACCGTCGATCAATTTAACGTCACCGAATTTCCACAGATAACGACTCGCACCGCGTGCGCCACCGGCAAAGAACCAGTCATTGAAACGGTCAAAGTAGTATTTCTGATCGAGCAAGGTGTACACCCAAGAGAATCTCTTTTGGATGAGCGCGGGGATCTCAGGGCGCTTCAGGTACAGGAACCATGCAGACGCCACACCGGCCACAGCCAACCAGAACGGCAAGGTGGTCATGCCATGCAAGGCCATACCCACTGCGCCTTCGTAGTGTTCGTACATCTCATGCATCGCAGGATGTTCGTCCGAGATGAAGATGGCATCACCAAAATAGTCGGTGTGTAAGAACGTGCCGATGGTGAAGAAACCGATCGCTACCGACGGGATCGCTAGCAAGATCAAAGGCAAGGTGATGACCCATGATGTCTCATGCGGTTTTTGCCCAGGAGCCAAGCCATGATGTTCATCGTGCCCATGGTCATCATGGCCGTGATGTGCTTTGCCAAAACGCTCTTCACCGTGGAACACCAGGAAGTACATGCGGAAAGAGTAGAACGCAGTGACGAAGACACCCGCGACGACCGCGAAATACGCAAAACTCGCGCCAGGGATATGGGTCAGTTGAACCGCCTCGATGATGCTGTCCTTCGAATAGAAGCCAGAGAAGAACGGCGTACCGATCAACGCAAGCGAACCAATCAATGAGGTGATCCAAGTGATCGGCATGTACTTACGCAAGCCGCCCATGTTGCGGATGTCCTGATCGTGATGCATCGCGATGATGACCGAGCCCGCAGCCAAGAACAGCAAGGCTTTGAAGAAAGCGTGCGTCATCAAGTGAAAGATCGCGCCCGTGTACATCGAGGCACCTAAAGCAACGGTCATGTAGCCGAGTTGAGACAAAGTCGAGTACGCGACGACGCGCTTGATGTCGTTCTGGATGATGCCTAAGAAACCCATGAACAAGGCAGTGATCGCGCCGATGACCAATACGAAGGAGAGAGCCGCATCGGACATCTCGAACAAGGGCGACATACGCGCCACCATGAAGATACCGGCTGTCACCATGGTCGCCGCGTGGATCAAAGCAGAGATCGGTGTCGGACCTTCCATGGAGTCAGGTAGCCACACATGCAAGGGGAATTGGGCGCTCTTACCCATCGCGCCGATGAACAACAAGATACAGATCGCCGTGATCAGATTCCAAGACACGCCAGGGATAGGCGCCAGATCATTCGCATAGTTGTGCGCATTGGCGAACACGGTCTGGTAGTCCAGCGTGCCGAACACCATCAGCACCAGCGCGATCCCCAACAAGAAGCCAAAGTCACCCACACGGTTGACCAAGAAGGCTTTGAGGTTGGCATAGATCGCTGTCGGCTTGGTGTACCAGAAACCGATGAGCAGATAGGAAACCAGGCCCACCGCTTCCCAGCCGAAGAACAGTTGCATAAAGTTGTTTGCCATCACCAACATCAACATGGAGAAGGTGAACAAAGAGATGTAGCTGAAGAAACGCTGATAACCAGGGTCTTCTTCCATGTAACCGATGGTGTAGATGTGCACCATCAAGGATACGAAGGTCACCACCAACATCATGGTCACGGTCAATTTATCGATCAGGAAACCGACTTGGAAGCTGGTATCGCCCGAGGTCAGCCACGTATAGATCGGACCGTTGAAGGTATTTCCGGCTGATACGTCTTGAAATATCGCCAGCGACGCAAAGAAAGAGACCGCTACCAAGGTGATCGTGATGCGATGCGACCAAGTACGTCCCAGCACCTTGCCAAACAGACCGGCGGCGATGGCACCCAATAACGGGGCTAAGGGAACGATCAGATACAGACTATGCATATCCATGTGCATCAACCTTTCAAAGTACCTAGATCATCCACGTTGATCGTTCGCAGATTGCGGAACAACACCACGAGGATCGCAAGGCCGATGGCAGCTTCTGCTGCGGCCACGGTCAGGATGAAGAAGACGAAGACTTGGCCCGCAGCGTCATTCAGATAGTGCGAGAAGGCGATGAAGTTGGTGTTCACCGCCAACAGCATCAATTCGATCGCCATCAGGAGCACGATGAGGTTCTTTCGATTGAGGAAGATACCTACTACGCTGATCGCGAAGAGTATCGCGCCCAACACCAGATAATGCGACAGGCTCAATTGCAACATGGCGTCCCCTTATTCGGCAGCGTGAGCACTAGACTCACCCGCTTCTTGTTTTTTAACGGCCGGAACCGAAACCAAGCGCACGCGATCATTTCGTTTCACGTTCACTTGTTTGCTGATGTCTTGTGTCTTGCTGTCACGACGGCGACGGAAGGTGAGCGCGATCGCTGCGACCATCGCAACCAACAGCAAAACGGCGGCCAATTCGAATGGATAGGCGTAATCGGTGTAGATCAAGCGCCCCAACTCTTTAGTGTTGCTGTAATCAGCCGCATGCTTGACGGCAGTCATGCCCGCACCAGTGGACTTATCGCCCAACACGTAGACCATCTGCACCCCAATCAGGGCAGCCAACATGGCTCCGACCGGCAACCACTGCCAGAAACCTTTACGCAGTTGCTCAAGATTGATGTCTAGCATCATCACGACGAAGAGGAACAAAACCATCACTGCGCCGACATACACCAGCACCAAGGTGATTGCGAGGAACTCGGCTTCTAGCAACAACCAGATACCTGCGCTACTGACGAAGGCTAATACGAGGAACAGCACTGCATGCAAGGGATTGCGCGCTGTGATGACGCGCAAGGCCGCGAACACGGTCACTGCAGCGAACAGGTAGAACAAGATGGTTTCAAAGTTCATGGGCGTCCTCTATTTACCGATACTTAGCATCGGCGGCACGGTCTTTGGCGATCTGCTCTTCGTGCTTATCGCCTACGGCCAACAACATCTCTTTGGTGTAATACAAGTCGCCGCGTTGCTCGCCGTGATATTCGTAGACACGAGTCTCGACGATGGCATCGACTGGACAAGACTCTTCACAGAATCCACAAAAAATACATTTGGTCAGATCGATGTCGTACTGGGTCGTGCGGCGCGAACCATCGGCACGTTGTGCCACTTCGATCTTGATCGCCAGTGCAGGGCAAACGGCTTCGCACAACTTACAGGCGATGCAACGCTCTTCGCCATTGGCATAGCGACGTTGCGCATGCAGACCACGGAAGCGGAAGCTCTGTGGTGTCTTCTCTTCTGGGTACTCGACGGTGATGTGGCGCGCAAAGAAATACTTGCCTGTCACCGACATGCCTTTGAGCAATTCCAGCAGAAGGAAACTCTTGAAGAATTTGATTAGTTTATTCATGGTTTGTCCCTAAATATCCTGTCTTTGACCGCTTACCACAGCCAATAGGGAGTCTGCATCCACGCCGCGACCACCACGACCCAGATCAGTGTGAGCGGAATGAACACCTTCCAACCCAGACGCATCAACTGGTCATAACGATAACGTGGGAAGGTGGCACGGAACCACAGGAAGATGAACAGCATGACGGACATCTTGCCCAGCATCCAGATCAATCCGGGTATCGCATCGGTCAACTCACCGAGAACGGGCCAGCCATGGAATGGATTGAGCCAACCACCCAAGAACATCACTGATGTCATCGCGGCGATCAAGATCATGTTGGCGTATTCCGCCAAGAAGAAGATGGCGAAGCCCATGCCTGAATATTCAACGTGGAAACCTGCCACGATCTCGGACTCACCTTCTGCCAAGTCGAATGGTGCGCGGTTGGTCTCAGCCACACCAGCGATGAAATACACCACGAACATCGGGAACAGCGGTATCCAGTACCAACCCAGCATGCCCGCATGGTGCGATTGGCCGCGCACGATCTCGCCTAGATTCATGCTCTGGGCGGCGAGCAACACGCACACCAGCGCGAAGCCCATGGCCAACTCGTAGGAGACGATCTGCGCTGCAGAACGCAACGCACCCAAGAATGCATATTTAGAATTGGACGCCCAACCCGCGATGATGATGCCGTACACGCCCAACGAAGTCATTGCCAGCAGATACAGTATGCCCGCGTTCACATCCGCCAGCGCACCACCATCAAAGAATGGCACCACCGCCCATGCCGCCAAAGCGGGAGCTAATGCCAAGATCGGCGCAGCAACGAAAAGGAATTTATTCGACCCAGTAGGAATGATGAATTCTTTGGTCAGCAACTTGAGGCCATCTGCAACGGGTTGCAACAGACCCCAATATCCCACACGGTTCGGGCCTGGACGGATCTGCATGAATCCGAGCACCTTGCGTTCTGCCAAGGTCAGGTAAGCCACCCCACCCATGATCGGCAAGATGATGACCATGATCTTGATGGCGGTCCAAACTGGGAGCCAAGCCGGTCCAAGTAGGTCCTGCCCCAGCAATTGTAATGTTTGTAGCAGCTCCATCATGCGCGCTCCACTGTGATCGTTCCGAACATCGCACCCAGTGCTGCGGTCGCTGAATGACCTGCCGCGATTCGCACCACGCCCTTGGGCAACTTATCGTCGGCACGGCATGCCAATTTGACGCTGCCTGAGCCTTGGCTGACTTTGACGTTCATGCCAGATTTCACACCGATGTTGTTCAACTCTTCGCTATGCATCCAGACTTGCGGGGTCGCAGCATCAGCAGTCGCCTGCAAAGGCGCAGAGCGACGCACGACAGCATCCGTCATATAGATAGGCACATCGCTCACGCGCTGCAGACCCGCTGCAGACGCTTCAACTTTTACTTCGACACCAGTGATGGCATTGTTCAATTTTGTCGATACGTCCACGCCTTTGAGTGCTTCATCACGAACTGCCTCGGAGGTGTCGAAATCGAATCCATCCACCTTGAGCAGATTGCCCAACACACGCAACACCTTCCAAGCGGGGCGCGCCTCACCCAAAGGTTTCACTGCGCCCTTGAAGCTTTGTACGCGACCTTCAGTGCTGATAAAGGTGCCTGAAGTCTCGGTGAACGGTGTGACTGGCAACAACACGTCGGCGTAATCCAGCGCCTTATTCTTGTAGGCTGACAATACGATGACGGTATCTGCAGACTGCAATGCGGCCATCGCTTGTTGTGGATTGGCACAATCCAACTCTGCTTCGACGTTCAACAACACATAGGCTTTACGAGGTGATGCCATCATCGATGCTGCATTCAACCCCTTAGCACCAGGGATGGCTTGTGCGATATAACCACCAACGCTATTCGCAGCTTCTCCCAAGAAACCAAACTTGCCGTGAGTCGCGGTCGCGATCTGTTGCGCCAATGTCTGAATCTGAGCCGCTTGAGGATGTTGTTGTGCAAAGTTACCCAACAACACCGCTACGCGTTCACCGCTACTCAAGCTTCCAGCGATACCTTCGGTTTTTTTTGCCGCAACAGCTTGTGCCACTTGCGACAATGTATTCACCAGTGCATCGGGAGCAACGATAGTCTTGTGAGCAATGTTCATCTGTTGGTCGTCATCAGCAGAATGGATCAGGCTGACTTGCAGCCCTTTCTTCACTGCTTGGCGGATACGAGCAGCCAGCACAGGATGGTCCTTGCGTAGGAAGCTCCCAACGATCAGCAAGCGATCGGCACGACTGATATCTGCGACCGAAAATCCCAACCAAGGGGCGCCTTGTTGTTTTCCATCAGCACTAAAGTCGGACTGACGCAAACGGAAATCGACGTTGTCGCTGCCCATACCGCGCATGAGTTTTTGCAGCAGATACATCTCTTCCAAGGTAGAGCCACCTGTAGCCAATGCACCGAGCTGTTCAGCCCCTGCACCATTCGCGATGTGACGCAAACCGTTCGCTGCATATTCAAGGGCGACTTGCCATTCGACTTCTTGCCACTTGCCGTCTTGCTTGATCATCGGCTTGGTCAGACGATCTGCCGTATTCAGCCCTTCATAGGCGAAACGGTCCTTATCCGACAACCAGCATTCGTTGATATCTTCGTTCTCAATAGGGAGGACGCGCAACACTTGGTTGCTCTTGGTATGCACCGCCAGATTGGAGCCCAAGCTGTCATGCGCGCTGATAGAGCGACGACGCGACAATTCCCATGAGCGTGCTTTGTAGCGAAAAGGTTTGCTGGTGAGTGCACCGACCGGGCACAGATCGATCATGTTGCCGGACAGTTCGGAATCGACCGTGCCGGAAACGAAGGACATGATCTCGGCATGCTCGGTGCGGAACGCTTGTCCCAACTCCATCTTGCCGCCGATCTCTTGTCCGAAACGCACACAACGGGTGCAGTTGATGCAACGACTCATCTCTTCAGCCGAGACCAAAGGGCCGATATCCTTGCTCAACACCATGCGTTTCTCTTCTTGATAGCGCGAATGACCGCCGCCGTAACCAACGGAGATGTCTTGTAACATGCACTCGCCGCCTTGGTCGCAGATGGGGCAATCTAAGGGATGGTTGATGAGCAGGAATTCCATCACGCCTTTTTGCGCCTTGACGGCTTGGTCAGAATGCGTGAAGACCTTCATGCCTTCGGTCACGGGTGTCGCACAGGCAGGTAATGGCTTGGGAGCCTTCTCCACTTGCACCAGACACATACGGCAGTTCGCCGCGATGGACAGTTTTTTGTGGTAGCAGAAATGCGGAATGGCGATGCCGGCTTTATGCGCGGCTTCGATCACGGTTGAACCGTTTTCCGTTTCGATGTGCTTGCCGTCAATTTCAATGTTGATCATTGCTCACCCGTCCGTCAGCCTTATACCAAGCAGCGTTTATGCTCGATGTGATATTCGAATT
>JBGSWB010000081.1:0-9726 GCA_041752675.1 Sideroxydans sp.
CCCTTCAACGCCTTCAACGCCTTCCGATCCCTGCTCGGGATCGCTGGCGATGTCACTGCCCCGACCTACGCAGAGCTTTACTCCGTAAAATCACGAAACACTACATCTGGTAGGTGTCTGTGACAACCGGATAAGCACGGATTATTCATGTATCCCTCTTTAATAATGTCCAATGTAATGTAGATACCGATAAAGGTGCATATAAGTATTGCAGGTGAATCACTCAACACATGATGCATCCCTGCTGTTTGATTCAGATGCGCGAAGCAGAACCATAGCCACCCGCCTGCACTTTGTCCATTCAAAATCCGGCCTATATATTTTTCTGAAAATATATAGGCCGCGTTGTACCGGAGACTATTACTGCGCCTTATCCACGTTCAGTTGCAACCAATATTCCAACAAGGCGAGGTGCCACAACTTGCTACCGTTCAGACGCGTGAAATGAGACTCGGGAGCAGCAAGCAGCTTCTCCACATAGGCGCGGTTGAACAATCCGCGCTTAATGCAGGTATCCGATAGCAGGATGTTCTGCATGAACTCAAGGAATTCACCACGCACGTATTTCAGCGCTGGGACCGGGAAGTAGCCTTTGGGTCTATCGATGACTGCATCAGGGATCAATCCGCGTGCGATGGCTTTGAGTGGGAACTTGCCGCCTTCCTTGAGGCGCAACTCGGGGGGCATGCGCGCAGCCAATTCAACCAGTTCGTGATCGAGGAAGGGGACGCGTGCTTCCAGCCCCCATGCCATGCTCATGTTATCCATCCGCTTCACAGGATCATCCACGATGAGCGTCGTCACATCGAAGCGCAACACCTCATCGAGAAAGGTGTCGGCGTAGGGTTGGGTCAATGCATCGTGCGCCAACTCACTGGTCACATCGTGCAGGTGATATGCCGCCGTGACGGTCTCCAAATATTCCGCATGGTCACGGTCGAAGTAGTTGCTGCGGAAGCGGTCCAGCGTCGAACCTTGCGTGGCATCCATCTTGGGATACCAGAAATAACCACCGAACACCTCATCTGCTCCTTGTCCTGCGAGCACCACCTTCACCTCTTGCGAGACTTTTTCCGACAGTAGATAGAACGCGATGTTGTCTTGGCTCACCATCGGCTCGGACATGTTGCGCACCGCCTCTGGAAGGCGCTTCAATACTTCACTGTTGGGGATGAGATATTTGTGGTGCGTGGTTTGGAAACGCTCAACCACTTGGTCCGAGTATTCGAACTCATCACCCTTCTCGGCATCTCCCCCGATGTCTTCGAAGCCGATAGAGAAGGTGTGTAGGTCTGGCACATGATCTGCCAGCAAGCCGACGATGAGACTGGAATCCAAACCACCAGAAAGCAAAACACCCACGGGTACATCGGCAGCGAGGCGATGACGTTCCACCACTTTTGATAACACATGGCGCGTGGCGGCCAGCCAATCTTGCTCGCTCAAGGTCACACTCGGGCGCGTCGCATCCAACGACCAATAACGGCGATGTGTCACTTCGCCATCAGCAGTGAAGGTCATGCAGGTCGCGGGTGGCAACTTCTTCACGCCATTGAGCAAAGTGCGTGGCGCGGGAACAGAGGAATGCAAAGTCAGATGGTGGTGCAGCGCGACAGGGTCGATGCTGGTATCCACACCGCCTGCCGCAAGCAAAGCCTGCAAGGTGGAGGCGAAACGCAGGGCTGCCCCATCCACTGAATAATATAAAGGCTTGATACCGAAACGGTCGCGCGCGAGGAAGAGTTTTTGTTCGCGCCTATCCCAGATGGCGAAAGCGAACATGCCATAGAAACGCTCGACACATTGTTCCCCCCAAGCGTGATAGGCCTTGAGGATCACTTCGCTATCGCCTTCGGAAAAGAACTCATATTCCATCTCAAGCAACTCGGCGCGCAACTCTTTGTAGTTGTAGATGGTGCCGTTGAATACCAAGGTCAGATGAAGTGTCTCGTCCACCATCGGTTGCTTGGCGTTCTCTGAGAGGTCAATGATAGATAGTCGGCGATGGCCAAAAGCAAGTGGGCCGTCGTTGTGAACACCGTGCGAGTCAGGGCCGCGCCGCGCCAATCTGTCACTCATGCGCCTGATGACGTCAGGAGAAGGTGTTTGTTTGTCGAAACGTAACTCGCCGCAGATGCCGCACATGGATATGCTCCGTACATAGGGAAAAAGCTTCGCATCACTGCGAAGCTTTCGATTTTATTTAGTTCAGCCCATGACTCGAATCAGGGGCCTGCGGATTAACAGTACAGACAATACATTGAATTCGCGCAACTACCTTGAAGAATTCTAAGTGATTTTAAGTAACTTCTCGCAACCCGACGCCCATACCTCACTAAATTTGTATACCGCTCGCTGGAAAGCATTTTAACTTCGGCACAATCATCTAGTGGCAAAAAATCTTACCGAATAGAAACCGATCTGGATGGAGTCGTTGGGGGGGAGTGGTGCAAGTGGAAACTGGAACGCTGGAATTGTGGCGTGATGGATTCTCAGCTTAACGACAGTTCAGTTTAATTTGCTTCTCTCTATCAACTCGTGAAGTTTAGGAGAAGTTGGCACGTTGTATGCCTTACTCATTGTTCTACTAGCAGGAGTGATATCGGCTAATCGACGGGCGAGAAGCTGTGTTTCATCTTGCTTAGATGTCGTCTTGACGGCATCGAATCTAGAATCGTTAGGTACAGGTGGAGATTTCATGACACACCTCCTTTAGATACACATTTGAAGGGGGGGAGCAACAACGTTGAACTGCCAATCTACTCCCCACAGTTTGAAATATCAACAAGGTTCATTGCATATTTCTCTCATCGTAAGTGGCCTCCCAGAAACTCCTTTCAGAACACGGGGACTAGCAAACGAGCTAGAAAGCTAGTGCGTTCAAACAAGCCTGCAGCAGGCGACAATGCCACTGGCTAGATTTGATCCAGCGTGCCAGCATACTTGGGAGTTGGCCTCTTCTGCAGATGACTTTGCGCAATGATTTGAACACCATCGGCACAAGTCTTCCAATTTCGAATACGCGCGAGTTTCAAGTTGAAGGTTAAATCAGTATCGACTAGCCGCCATCCGAATGCGCTCAATGGTATCTTCCATTCGCGCCTTTTTAGATACCTCAAGCCCAAGGTCTTCCGCAATTCTGGTAATGATGGATGGATCGAGTGGTATGCCTCCAGCATCCAGAGCAGCTATAAGTTGTTTGGCACGTCGGATCTCGGCAGGCGTGTGGTCTGCGGGTTGAAGCCAATTAAAGATGCGAGAGATCAAGTGATTCATGCTATTCAGTGGTCAGGCTACGGTGTGGTTCATGCACTCACCGCACGCATCCTGTCAATTTTCTCGATAACAGCCTGATAGAGATCATGGTCGGAATCGGGGTTATTGCGGTCTGGATGATGGGCACTACGGATCTTTCTAAGTTGAGTCATGCAGTCTGGCAGGTCATGTACCTTGGTCACTCGATCACCATTTTTGACCATCACGCGCTGAAGCTCGGCCTCTGCGTCTTCGCGTGAGTCATATAACTTCTTGCTGCCAAGACGCCAACCATCCTGATTTTTGCGTGGGGATTGCATTTCCTTACCGTCAAACCAGACCCATTTTCCGGTATTGGGATCCTGTTCAAAATTAATAGTGGTGATGACATAGGTGTAAATGATCGGCTCGATTTCCTTGGCGAATAGCTTGATAACCTTGCCGACAGTCCCCACCGTTGCAAGGTAATACGCACCTGCCTCATGCGGGCAGAACGCGCTACTGTGCGCCGGTTCAGGCTTGCTGGCGTTACTTGATGAATTCATTTCAGCCATGCGGCTGAGTGCTTTGCGTTGTGCGTTTGTCACTGGTATTGTTCCATTCGTATCTTTTTGCGACTAAGCAGCTTTTATTTCGAGCTGCGGATTTTTTGGATTTCGATCAAAAATGAAAAGGCCACCTCGAAAGATGGCCTTCAATATTCTGGCTCCCCGACCTGGACTCGAACCAGGGACCTGCGGATTAACAGTCCGTCGCTCTACCGACTGAGCTATCAGGGAATTGATGCGGGCGCTATACTAACGGCAGAAGGCATTTCGGTCAACCTTTGAAGCACTGTTAAGGTGAGATTTCGTGGCTTAAGGGCGAAGTAATCGTTCAACTCAATTACAATCATCATCATGGATAAAAAAACAGTTCTCATCAAAACGTCTGTCGGCGAAGTCACCATCTCTGGCCTATCTGGCGACATGAGACGTGTGATGTTACTTATCGACGATAAGTCCACCGTAGAAGAAGTGACCAAGCGGGCTCCTCCAAGTCTGCGCGGAGACCTTCCTGAGATACTTCAGAATCTGATCGATGCTGAGTTGATTCGAGACAAAGACAAAATCGTTGTCGCTCCTAAGATCGTCGCACCGAAAATCATCGCTCCCAAACCTGTGGTGCCCCCCATCGATGAAGAGCTTGATTTTACTTCGATGGTCGCAAGTTCAAGTGCTGCTGCAATGGCTGAAGAAGGTGCGAGACAAAAAGCCAAGCAAGAGGCGGAAGCGGCGAGATTGAATGCTGAGCAGGAGGCACTACGTAAGAAAGCAGAGCTAGAGGCGGCGGCAAAAGCGAAGGTCGAGGCTGATGCGGCGCGTATCAAAGCCGAACAAGAAGCGGCAAGATTGAAGGCCGAGATGGAAGCGGCCAAGGTTCGAGCAGAAGCAGAAGCGAAAGCTAAGCAGGCCGAAGAAAAAGCCAAGCAAGAGGCGGAAGCAGCACGTCTGAAGGCGGAACAAGAGGCGGCTCGTGTCAAAGCGGAGCAGGAAGCGGCACGCGTCAAAGCTGAATTGGAGGCCGCCGCAAAAGCGAAGGCGGAGGCTGAAGCGGCGCGTGTCAAAGCCGAGAAGGAAGCTGTTCGAATCAAAGCGGAGTTGGAGGCAGCCAAAGCACGTGCCGAAGCGGAAGCGAGAGCATTGGCTGAAGAGCGGGCAAGGCAGGAGGCAGAAGCAGCGCGGTTAAAGGCCGAGCAAGAAGCGGCACGAATCAAAGCTGAAGAAGAAGTTGCACGCCTTAAGGCAGAACAAGAAGCGGCTAGGATCAAAGCCGAACAAGAGGCTGCTCGAATCAAGGCGGAGCAGGAAGCAGCCAGAATCAAAGCAGAACAAGAAGCAGCTCGTATCAAAGCCGAGCAGGAAGCTGTTGCGCGTGCAAAAGCAGAAGCTGATGAGCGAGCTAGACAAGAGGCGGAAGCTGTAAGGATAAGAGCAGAAGAAGAGGCGGCACGCATCAAGGCTGAGGCAGAAGCAGCACGTATCAAAGCTGAACAAGAAGTGGCTATCGCGAAGGCTGAGCTGGAAGCTGCTAAAGCGCGAGCCGATTCCGAGGCGAAAGCATTGGCTGAAGAGCGTGCGAAGCGTGAGGCAGAAGCTGCCCAGTTGAAAGTTGAGCAGGAAGCAGCAAAGGCCAAAGCAGAGCAACAGGCGGCTGAACGCGCCAAGGCCGAAGCGGCTGAACGTGCTAAAGCAGAGGCGGAAGCTGCTCGTATCAAGGCAGAACAAGAAGCCGCCCAACGACATGCAGCTGAAGCGGCAGAGAAGGCTAAGCATGACGCACAGTTGGCGAAGCAAGAGACGCTCGCGGCATCTTCCGCACAAGTCTCCCCATCTACCTCACCATTCCAAATCAATCTGGATGTATTGAATGCAGGTATGACACCGGCTCCTGCGCAATCAGTCTCTCAGGAGGATATTCACCTGAAGGCAGAGCAAGAAGCGGCGCAGCGTGTGGCTGATGAAGCTAAGGCGTTGGAAGAACAGAAGGCCAAACAAAAAGCAGCAGAAGAGATGGCACGCTTGAAAGAAGAGCAAGAAGCAGCTCGCCTGCGTGCGGAACAAGAAGAGCGCGCTAAGGCAGAAGAACAAGCACTGGCTGCAGAGCAAGCGAGTGCATGGGCAGAAGCTGAGCAACGCGCCAAGACGCAAGCCAATATCAATGTCGAGCATGCAGCCCAACAGGCCGCAGTTTCTAAAGCCAAATCGACGCAAAAACCTATCTCTAGAGCGCGCCGTAAACCGCTGCCTATAGGTAAGATGTTTATGGGCTTGGTGCTATTGAGTATCGTGGCGCTCTTTGTGCTGCCCTTGGTATGGCCGCTACAGGAGTTCATCGCTCCTATCGAGCAACGTATGTCGGCGCAACTCAAACAGCCTGTGAAGATAGGAGGCATGAACGCATCGATTTTGCCTATGCCAAAAATGGAATTGCAAAACGTGAGTATTGGTGCGGGTGAAGAGATAAAAGTGTCTGCGGTCTCTATTTTTGCAGATCCGCTCACACTGTTCTCAGAGCAGAAAGCGATCAGTCATATCGAGCTCAAAGGCGCAATGGTCGACGGTCGCCGCTTGGAGCAATTGACTACGGCTTTGAAGGAGATGGGAGGGGATGCACAATATCCGATTCGTCACCTGACCATTCAAAAATTGAAAGTGAGTGCGGAGGGCATCGAGTTGCCACCTCTGAGTGGGAGTGCAGACATCGCGCAGGGACAATTCACCCGTGTGGTCTTGCATAGCGATAACAATAAATTCAACGTTGAGGTCGTGCCGATGCAGAATAGTTGGCAACTGAGCTTCGGTATCAAAGAACGTGAACTGCCATTGTTGTCTGATGTCATATTCAGTGACTTCACCGCCAAAGGTGTGATCGGCGATGGCGAGATCGATTTCAGCGAGATCGATGCCCACGCTTACGGCGGCATCTTGTCGGGTAGAGGCAAACTCACTTGGCGCAAGGGCTGGCAACTACAAGGCCGCATGCAAGCCAAGACGATGGAGTTGGAAAAGATGTTCCCGCAATTCGGACTTGCGGGTGAAGTGTTCGCCGATGGAGCGTTCGTGATGCAAAGTGTAAAGCTGTCACAGCTCGGTGATGCGCCAAAACTAGACGGCTCGTTCTCCGCCAATAAGGGTGTCATCAACGGGATGGATATGGTCGAGACGGCAAGATTGACTAGCCGCGAACATCTGCCGGGTGGTCGCACGCACTTCGACGTGTTGACTGGCGCAGTACAACTCGACAACCATGTCAAACGCTTCCGTCAAGTGAAGATCACATCGGGGATGTTGAATGCAACTGGCTCTTTTGAGGTGTCCGCGACTAATCAGCTATCCGGTAGCTTCGGTGCGGATATAAAGATGCGTGCTGGTAACAATGCGTTGGGACTGTCTGGTACGTTGAGTGAACCCAAACTGGTTGCTAGATAAACTCTCAGTTGAGTCCCCGAAAATAAAGAAGCCGGCGCAAGCCGGCTTCTTTATTTACACCAAGCCAAAACCTAATCAGTTCAAAGCTTTTGCGATCCGCTCTAAAGCATCCTTGAGATTACTCATCGAAGTGGCGAAGGATATGCGGAAGTATCCTTCGCTACCAAATGCCGAGCCTGGCACGACGGCGACACCAGCTTCAGCAAGAAGGTATTCAGACAGAGCGATGTCAGTGGTTTCCTTGATCTTGCCTTGTTGGTGCAGCTTAGCGATCGCTTCGCGCGCATCAGGGAATGCATAGAAAGCACCACCCGCTTTGATGCATTTAATGCCAGGGATCTTGTTGAACGCATCGACTACGAAGGCATGGCGTTCACGGAACGCTTTGATCATCGGTGCTAGGCAGTTCTGGTCTCCGTTCAGTGCTGCTTCTGCGGCAACTTGCGAGATGGAGGTGGGGTTGGAAGTGCTCTGCGATTGCACGTTCTCCATCGCGGTGATGATATTCTCTGGACCTGCGGCATAACCAATGCGCCAGCCAGTCATCGCATACGCCTTGGATACGCCGTTCAGTACCATGGTGCGCGGATACAGGTCAGGGCAGGCATCAAGGATGTTTACGAATTTGTCATCAGTCAGCGCGATGTGTTCGTACATATCATCTGTTGCGATGAGGATGTTGGGATGCTTGCGCAACACTTCGCCCAGCGCCTTCAGATCATTCAGTGTGTACACCGCACCAGAAGGATTGCTTGGGCTATTGATGACGATCATGCGTGTCTTCGCTGTGATGGCCGCTTCCAGTTGCTTGGGAGTCAGTTTGAATCCCTGCACGATGTCAGCTTGCACGATGACTGGCTTGCCTTCCGCGATGATGACGATGTCTGGATACGATACCCAGTACGGTGCGGTGATGATGACTTCGTCGCCGGGGTTAATGGTCGCTAGCACTAGATTGAAGAAGCTCTGTTTGCCGCCGCAGGAAACCAAGATCTGTTTCGCGTTGTATTCCAATCCATTGTCGCGTTTTAGTTTGGCGATGACGGCTTGCTTGAGTGAAGGTGTACCACCTACAGCGGTGTATTTGGTGAAGCCCTTGTTGATCGCCACGATGGCGGCATCTTTGATGTGTTGTGGCGTATCGAAATCCGGTTCACCCGTTCCCAGTCCGATGATGTCCTTACCTTCGGCTTTCAACTTCGCCGCGCGAGCCGCGACTGCGAGGGTTGGAGAGGGTTTGATGGCTTGTACGCGAGTGGAGAGAGACACGATATTTCCTTGGGGTTGAATAATGGTGCAAATTATACCCGTGCCGCCACTCTGGATGATACGTATCGCTAGCTACTTTCCTGCTAGTCGACTACCTCATGTGTCCAGTAACGGCGGTGCGTCTTGCGGTAGCTTTCCACTTTCAAATCCTCAGCGCTCAGGTCGATGATGACCGCGCCGTCCACGTCCGAGCGCAGTCGTGCTGCCCCTGCATCACCATAGCGTTGCCATACGGTGGGATGCGGATGATTGAAGCGATTGCGATAGCCCGCAGTGAATACGACCTGTTGGGGTGAAATTGCCTTCACGAAAGCGTCAGAAGACGAACTCTTGCTACCGTGGTGGGGCGCGACCAGCAGGGTGGAAGGCAAGTCATGCATATGTAGGGCGAGTAAGCGTGACTCGGAAGCCTTTTCGATGTCGCCGACCAATAGCACGGATCGTGTTCCCACGCTGATACGCAAGACGCAGCTCTGATCGTTGTCATGTTTTTTGTCCGAATCATCAAACTCTGCGGGGTGGAGTACATCAAACCTCACGCCATCCCATGTCCAATACTGCCCATCTGTACAGGAGGTATGTCGATTTGCTGCGCTCAGTAAGGGATGACTTGTTTTTAGTGATGAAGAGATCCACTCTACAGGGAGCGACTGCATCACCGAGTTCGTGCCACCGATGTGGTCGATGTCGTCGTGGCTCAACATCAAACCATCCAACTTGGCTATCCCAAGCCCGCGCAAGGAGGGGACGAGGATGCGATTGCCACTATCTGATTCTCCTGCAAAATCGGGCCCCGTGTCATACAGCATGGCATGGCTGTGCGTCTGTACTGCGACTGCCAAACCCTGTCCGACATCGAACACGATGATGCGGCCGGTGTTCTCTGCGTGCGTGGTTGGGGCGATGAGGAACATCGGCAACAAAAACAGGATGCCTAAGATCCGTAGCGGGAACCCACGCGGAGCGAGTATCCAGAGTGCGCCCAGCACACCGCAAGCGATGGTCCAAGTGGGGGGCGCGTGTTGTGTCCATACAGACAGGGGTAAGTCATCCAATTGTTGTAGCAGCCAGATGCATAGTGCCATTGCCTGATGCGCGAGATAGAGCATCCACTCGAACGGCGGCAGCGTCCCCAGCAAGGTGAGTGGCACGACAATGAAGCTAACTAAGGGGATGGCGAATGCGTTGGCGATAGGGGAGACCAGAGACATCTGTTGGAACAATGCCAGCA
>JBGSWB010000082.1:0-5430 GCA_041752675.1 Sideroxydans sp.
TCACTTCCCATAGAAGAACAGGACGTTACTGAGACACCTGTAACCGAAGAAGAGGCACCCTCCCTACCTGATGAAACGAACACTGAGGCCACCGTAGCATCGACAGAGACCGACCTCACCCCCATCCCTAACGTACCTGGATTGGAAGAAGAGGTACTCACACTAGCCCAGCAAGTTGAGATCATCGAAGAGCTGACCGAAGAGATCCCCGCGCCCGCGCCACGCAAGAACCGCTGGATCGGCGTTTTGGCAGCTTTGTTGTTAGTACTCACCCTCGTTGCACAAGCTGCTTATTTCTACCGCGTCGAACTGGCCGCTCGCCTCCCTGGACTGAAGCCCCTGCTCACTCAATATTGCGGCCTACTCGGATGCTCCGTCGAGTTGCCGCGCCAAGCTGACCTGATGTCCATCGAATCATCAGAGTTGGAATCGGACCGTGTGCAGAGCAATCTGGTCACCCTGCATGCGCTCTTACACAACCGTGCGTCTTACGCTCAGGCCTATCCCCACTTAGAACTGACCCTGACGGACATGCAAGATGCCGCGATCGCCCGCCGCGTGTTCCAACCCTCGGATTATCTTAAAGCTGGGGATGAGATGCAGAAGGGACTGGCCACCAATCGTGAGCTAGCACTCGCCTTGCGCATAGACACCGCCGACCTCAAACCTGCGGGTTATCGGCTGTTCCTGTTTTACCCGCAGTAACCCCCTTCCGTTATAATTCACCCGCCGTTAAAACCGACTGGGAGAGCGTGCTGAAGCCAGCACCGCCGAAGGCGCAATACCCGTAACCGCTCAGGCTCAAGAACCAATCGGAACAGGCGAATCTGGAGAGCGTCAGCTGGGCTGACCACCGAAGGGGCAGGCAACGCAAGTTGTAATCTCTCAGGTACCAAGGACAGATGGGGCGCAGCGCGATCTCGCGCTGCGCCTTTTTTATTCTTTACGAAAGCGCATATGACGACTCTCAAGGTAACTCCCCTCAACGCCGCACACCGTGCGATGGGCGCAAAGATGGTGGATTTCGGCGGTTGGGACATGCCGGTCAACTACGGCTCACAGATCGACGAACACCATCAAGTACGTAACGACGTCGGCATGTTCGACGTGTGCCACATGCGCGTGGTCGATGCCAAAGGCGATGGCGTACGCGCTTTCCTGCGCTACCTGCTGGCGAACAACGCCGACAAGATCACCGTGCCCGGCAAGGCGCTCTATTCCGCCATGCTGCGCCCCGACGGCCATGTGATCGACGATCTCATCATCTACTTCATGACCGAACAATGGTTCCGCATCGTAGTGAATGCGGGCACTGCCGACAAAGACATCGCGTGGATGAAAGAACAAGCAGCGACCCATGCCCCCAAGCTCAGCATCACCTCGCGCGACGACTTGGCGATGGTCGCCATCCAAGGCCCTAAAGCCCGAGCTAAAGTTTGGGAGGTGTTGCCCCAAACTAAAGCTGCGACAGAGAACCTCGTTAATTTCCAAGCCGCCGATTGCGGCGAATATTTCGTGGCGCGCACTGGCTACACCGGCGAAGACGGTTTCGAGGTGATGTTGCCGAAAGAAAAAGTGGAGGCATTCTGGTACGCGCTGAACAAAGTCGGCGTCAAACCCATCGGCTTGGGCGCACGCGACACGCTGCGTCTAGAAGCAGGTATGAACCTGTACGGACAAGACATGGACGAGAGCGTCGGCCCGCTGGAATCAGGTCTCGCTTGGACAGTCGATCTGAAGAGCGAACGCGACTTCATCGGCAAAGCCGCACTGTTGGCTAACCCACCCAGCAGCAAGCTGGTCGGCTTGGTATTGTTGGATCGCGGCGTGTTGCGTGGACATCAAAAGATAAAGACGCCGCATGGCGAAGGCGAGATCACCAGTGGCAGCTTCTCACCCACGCTAGAAAAATCTATCGCACTGGCTCGCGTGCCGAACGGCGTCGCGATAGGCGATACCGTGCAAGTCGAGATTCGCGACAAATTGTTGAATGCATCCGTAGTGAAATACCCGTTCGCCCGCAACGGCAAAGGCTTACTTTAATTTTTCTTGAGGACTAAACCATGAGCAATCCAAGCAACCTGAAATACACAGCCTCCCACGAGTGGATCAAGACCGAAGCCGACGGCAGCATCACCGTGGGCATCACACAACACGCGCAAGAATTGCTGGGTGACATGGTGTTCGTCGAAGCGCCTACCGCTGGCCGCAAGCTGAAAGCCAAGGAAGAGTGTGCAGTCGTTGAATCCGTGAAGGCGGCTGCAGATGTTTACGCACCCGTTTCCGGCGAAGTGACTGCCGCCAACAGTGACTTGGACAGCTCACCTGAGAACATCAACAGCGACCCGTATGGCGCCTGGATCTTCAAGATGAAGCCCGACAATGCTGCCGATGTCGCCGCCCTGCTGGACGCTGCCGCGTACCAAGCGGTAGTCGATAGCGAAGCACATTAAACAGGATTCGGGATTCAGGATACAGGTGTCAGGGAAAACCTTCGCCTCGCTCTGAGTCCCGCCTCCTTCCCTGAATCCTGAATCCCGAATCCTGAACCCTATGACAGACCAATTCGTTAATCGCCACAACGGCCCCAGCGCAACTGACGTGCAAGCCATGTTGAACAAGATCAACGCGCCCTCGCTCGATGCGCTGATCGACCAGACCGTTCCCGCTGCGATCCGTTTAAAGCAGCCACTGAACCTGCCCGATAGCATGAGCGAGTACGCGTTCTTGCAGCATCTGCGCGACATCGCGGCGAAGAACAAGTTGTTCAAGAGTCACATCGGACTGGGTTACTACGACACCATCGTGCCGCCGGTCATCCAGCGCAACGTGCTGGAGAACCCGGGTTGGTATACCGCTTACACACCGTATCAGGCCGAGATCGCGCAAGGCCGTTTGGAAGCATTGTTGAATTTCCAAACCATGGTATGCGACCTCACGGGCATGGAGATCGCCAACGCATCCTTGTTGGATGAGGCGACTGCCGCTGCAGAAGCGATGACGATGTTGCATGGTCTGCGTTCGCGCGATGACGTGGCGGCAGGCAAGAACAGCTTCTTCGTATCGCACGAATGTTTTCCGCAGACCATCGAGTTGTTGAAGACACGCGCCAAGCCGCTCGGTATCGAATTGGTCATCGGCGATTTCAAGACAGTCACCCTGAACGACAAGTTGTACGGCGCGTTGCTGCAATATCCCGCCGCCAACGGTGTGGTGCATGACTATGCCGATTTCGTCGCACGCGCCAAAGCCAACGGCATGACCGTTGCGGTCGCTGCCGACATCCTGAGTCTGGTGTTGCTCACACCACCAGGTGAATGGGGCGCGGATGTGGTGCTGGGTTCTACCCAACGCTTCGGCGTGCCGATGGGTTATGGTGGTCCGCACGCCGCGTTCTTCGCCTGCCGCGACGCGCACAAACGTTCGATGCCGGGTCGCATCATCGGTGTATCGGTGGATGCCGACGGCAACCCCGCGCTACGTATGGCGTTGCAAACACGCGAGCAACACATCCGCCGCGAGAAAGCGACTTCCAACATCTGCACCGCACAAGCATTGCTCGCCATCATGGCGTCGCTGTACGCCGTGTATCACGGCGCGGACGGCCTGCGCGGTATCGCGACGCAGGTGCACCGCTCCGCCGCCTTGCTGGCAAGCGAGTTGAAGAAGCTTGGCTACAAGGTCGCTTACGACACCTTCTTCGACACAGTGAAGCTGACGCAGACCGACAATGTGAAGATCCATGCGCTGGCCGAAGCCGCGCGCATCAACTTCCGCTACAGCACCGAAGGCATCGGCATCGCGCTGGACCAGACCACTTCGGTGGACGATCTCAACGCCATCCTCTTAGTGTTCGCACAAGCGGTAGGCAAGGCTGCGCCGGTCGTCACCACTGCACAAATCGCCGCGCAAGCGCTGCTATTTAAGCCACGCCAATCAGCCATCCTGAGCCATCCAGTGTTCAACACCTATCACTCCGAGACTGCGATGATGCGTTACATCAAGCGACTGGAAAACAAAGACCTGTCGCTCACGCACTCGATGATCTCACTCGGCTCTTGCACCATGAAATTGAATGCAGCCTCAGAGATGTTGGGGCTGACTTGGCCTGAGTTCGCCAACCTGCATCCCTTCGTGCCGATGGAACAGGCCGAGGGTTACCAAGCGCTCATCGCGGGATTGGATGCTGCGCTGTCCGAGATCACAGGCTTCGCGCAGATGAGCTTCCAGCCCAACAGCGGCGCGTCCGGCGAATATGCGGGCCTGCTGGTCATTCAGGCGTATCACCGTTCGCGTGGCGAGTCGCAACGCAACGTGGTGCTCATCCCCTCCTCCGCACACGGCACCAATCCTGCCAGTGCGGCGATGTGTGGCATGCACATCGTGGTGGTGAAGTGCGATGCCAAGGGCAACATCGATGTCGAAGATCTGCGCGCGAAAGCAGAAGAACACAAGGCCGACCTGTCCTGCCTGATGGTGACCTACCCTAGCACGCACGGCGTATATGAAGAGAGCATCAAGGACATCACCGCGATCATCCACGCCAATGGCGGCCAGGTATACATGGACGGCGCCAACATGAATGCGCAGGTCGGCCTCACCAGCCCTGGCAACATCGGTGCGGACGTGTGTCACCTCAACCTGCACAAGACCTTCGCCATCCCGCACGGCGGTGGCGGACCGGGCGCAGGCCCCATCGGTGTGGCAGCACATCTCACACCGTTCTTGCCATCACACCCCGTCGTCAAAGTCGGCGGCGCTCAAGGTATCCATGCGGTGTCGGCAGCGCCCTACGGTAGCGCATTGATCCTGCTCATCTCGTACGGTTACATCAAGATGATGGGCGGCAAGGGACTCACCGAAGCGACCAAGATGGCGATCCTCAACGCCAACTACATCAAGGAATCGCTGAAGGACAGCTATGCCACGCTGTATAGCGGCAGCAACGGCCGCTGCGCGCACGAGATGATCCTCGACTGCCGCGAGTGGAAGAAAGATGGCGTCGAAGTGTCTGATATCGCCAAGCGTCTGATGGACTTCGGCTTCCATGCACCGACCACCTCGTTCCCCGTCGTGGACACACTGATGGTGGAACCGACCGAGAGCGAATCGAAAGCTGAGCTCGACCGTTTCTGCGACGCGATGATCGCCATCCGCAAGGAGATTGAGGAAGTCATCTCTGGTCGCGTAGACAAGAAGGACAACATCCTTAAACACGCACCGCACACTGCAAAATCGGTCTGCGCCAACGAGTGGAAGAAACCGTACTCACGTGAACAGGCAGCTTTCCCATTGCCCTACGTGCGCGAGAATAAATTCTGGCCTGCCGTGGCGAGAGTGGATAATGTGTATGGGGACAAGAATTTGATTTGTTCTTGCCCACCCATATCTAGTTACATTTAAAGCACATCCCCTCCCCCATGCAGGGGG
>JBGSWB010000083.1:0-4077 GCA_041752675.1 Sideroxydans sp.
CCCCCTGCATGGGGGAAGGTGTCTTCTTGCGTGGATTCAAAGTTTGGCAGTGGCTTACAGTTGTTTTACTTTCTCTTCTCTTAATCGCAACGGCGCAAGCTGAAGTCGCTATCCCGCCACTGAAGCAACGCGCCACCGATCTGACATCGACTCTCGATGCCAGCCAGATACAAACCCTAGAAACCAAGCTCGCCGCCTTTGAAAAAGCCAAAGGCTCGCAAATCGCCGTTCTCATATTGCCCACTACGCAACCTGAGGTCATCGAGCAGTTCGCTATCCGTGTGGTCGAGGCATGGAAATTGGGGCGCAAGGGCGTGGATGATGGTGTGCTTCTACTGGTCGCCAAAGATGATCGCAAGTTGCGCATCGAGGTCGGCTATGGATTGGAAGGTGCACTCAACGATGCGACCGCGAAACGTATCGTTGCAGAAGTCATCAGCCCGGCTTTCAAGCAGGGTGATTTCTACGGTGGCATCAATGCGGGTGTGACTTCCATCATCAAAGTCATTGATGGTGAACCGTTGCCGCCCCCTACACCTGGTGGACAGGCTCAAGGCTCGGATTCCGATGATCTAAGCAATCTGTTGGGTATCGGCTTCGTCATCTTTATGATGGGTAACATCATCCTGCGTCAGATGTTGGGACGTTTACCCAGCGGTCTCCTCGTTGGCGGCGCCATCGGTGCGATCGCTTGGTTCATGTTGTTGTCGATGGGTATCGCTGTCGTCGTCGGTGTAGTGGCATTCGTGCTTTCTCTGATGTTCGGCTCAAGCTCAGGTGGTTCTGCTATGCCAGTAGGGTGGGGCAGCGGCGGGGGCGGAAGTTGGGGAAGCGGCAGTGGCGGTAGTTCTTGGGGCGGCGGTGGAGGTGGTGACTTTGGGGGCGGTGGGGCTTCGGGAGATTGGTAATGGATTTCAAACGTGTCATCAAACATCTGTCTATCAGCGAAGCCACGGTGCGTCGTCATTTCCCTCGCGCGGCATTGGATAACATCGAACGCGCCATCGCGAACGTAGAGAGAAGCTGTGCGGGACAGGTGCGTTTCGCGGTCGAACATGCCTTGCAATGGAAGCCGCTGATGGCAGGACGATCGGCGCGTGAACGTGCCATCGAGGTTTTCTCCGATCTGCATGTGTGGGACACCGAGCAAAACAACGGGGTGCTGATCTACCTGTTGCTGGCAGATCGTGATGTCGAGATCGTCGCTGACCGTGGCATCCATAAGAAGCTAGGCCAGCCCGTTTGGGAGTCCATCTGCAAACAAATGGAAGCCGCATTTCGTCAAGGCAACTTCGAACAAGGTGTCATCGTAGGAATAGAAAGTGTAGGCAGTCATCTTGCAGAGCATTATCCGCAGACGGGTGACAAGGCCAATGAGTTGCCTGATCGACCTGTGTTGTTCTGACGCTGTGAGCATCGAGACCGAACTCAAGCTTCATATCTCAGCGGAGCATCTGAGCAAGCTCAAGCGTCACCCCTTTGTCCGCTCCCTCACCAGCGGTCGCGCTCGTACTCTAAAGCTCACCAGCATCTACTACGACACCCCAGATTTAGCATTGAGCAGACATGCGATGGCTTTGCGCTTGCGCAACGTCGGCAAGCAATGGATACAGACCTTGAAGGGGGGCGGAAAAGTCAGCGCTGGGTTGCATCAGCGCAACGAATTCGAGGCGCTGGTTCCCACAGAGCAACTCGACTTCGATGTGCTGAAAGATAGTGGCGGGAAACTACCCCACGGCGTGCGTCACCATCTACGACCAATATTCATCACTGATTTTTCTCGCAACATCCGCTTGGTGGAATATGAGGGCGCACAGATCGAACTGTGTATGGATAGCGGTGAGATACGCGCAGGACATCAGAGTTACCCTATCTCTGAAGTAGAGCTGGAGCTCAAATCAGGCGAACCCCGACAACTCTTCAAGCTGGCTATGGCATTGCTCGACATCGTCCCTATGCGAGTCGAGCACACGAGCAAGGCTGAGTATGGCTACCGACTTTGCTCTGCATCCGAACCTTCAGTCAAGAAGGGCGGTTTCTCGCCCTTGCACAGGGATCAGTCCGTCAGCGATGCTTTGCGGTCGCTCATCGCTGATTGTCTATCCCATGTGCAGTCCAATGTGCCAGGAGTCTTGCTCAGAACGGACGCTGAATATCTGCATCAGGTGCGTGTCGGACTGCGCCGCTTGCGCGTGGTACTGGCGGTCGCCTTACGTTACCGGCCAGACGTCGAGTTGACGTCTTTGCGTGAACAAGTGAGTGAGTTGTGTGTGGGGCTAGGTAGGTCACGGGAGTGGGATGTGTTCGTGACACAGACCTTGCCCCCGATCTGTGCAAGGTTCCCAGAGCATGAGGGCTTACAAGAGATAGCGAGAGCCAGCGAACGAGCTCGAAAACAACAACATACGACGATCGATATGCATCTCGCTTCCCCCGATTTTCAACGCATGCTCTTACGTTTGGGCGCTTGGATGCACTCTGAACAGCTTGATGCTACTTCTATTCCGCTGAAATCATTCGTATCGAGATCTCTGAAGAAACGACTCGAAGATGTGGTTAACTGTAGGGAGTGGTTGCAGGCGAAGGACAGGGAGCAGTTGCATCGCTTGCGCATCGCATGTAAAAAACTGCGTTATTTCATCGAGATGTTCGATTCCTTGCTCGATCCAGAGAAAAGCAAGACTTATCTAGGCGTGTTAGCCGATTTACAGGATGTGCTTGGAAGGTTTAATGATCACGCCGTAGCTCAACGATTGGCAGACACGCTGGAGAGCAAGGCAAGACATGAAGTCATCGCGCTTATCCATGAGACCCTAGAGCAAGATGTTGAAGCGCTGGATGCTGGATTCAGTAAGGCTTGGAAGCGTTTCGCAAAGTCGAAGGTTTGTTGGGAATGAAGCACTAATAGAAAGAAGTAATAATGGCCAAAAAACACACACCGTTGCGCGTTCCCGTCACCCAAGGTCTAAAAGACATCTATGCGATGGATATGTTGCTTCCTTATGAAGCGGCTTGCGAAGGACGCTTCAGCGTCACTGCCTTTGCGCGTCTCGCCATGGCGATCTCAGTCATACGTTGCGCACTCGTCCATAAGAACACCCAGATCCTCAACGCAGTCGAAACGCTGGATGAGGCGATCATCACCCTAATCACGGTTAGAAGCAGAGGGGATACGACTGATGTTTGGGAGATCACCGAAGCAGAGCGACCAAGCATCGCTAGAGGTATCCAAGTCGCTGAAGAATGTATCGGAGTACTGGATGTCGCCCTTCTTGAAAAGATGGCAGCGACATTATTCGAAGTGACCGCCAAGGGTATAGATCCCTCTAATCCACCAGCCTAAGCGTTACTTGAGCATCGCCTTCAGCCTAGCTAGTTTATCCATCCCTTCAGCCTTGCTCACGGCAGGCGCATCGCCCACCTTCACCATCCCAGCGAATTCGATGTCACTTTGTGGCAACTCGCCAATGAAACGGCTGGGGTCGCAGGCGGCATGTTCTTTACCGCGCTTGCGCTTGCTGCAATAACTGATCTGTAAGGAACGTTGCGCGCGGGTGATGCCGACATACATGAGGCGGCGTTCTTCCTCGATCTGGTCTGGCGATTCGCTACGTTCGTGCGGCAGGATGCCTTCTTCAACACCCACCAAGAACACATGCCCGTATTCCAATCCTTTCGCCGCGTGCAAGGTGGAGAGGGAAACGGCATCGGTCTCTTGATCGCGCGATTCAAGCAGATTGAGTAGGGCGATCAACTGCGACATGGCGATGAGTGTCTTGTCGTCCGCTTCAGATTTTCGGTTCATCCAGCCGACGAAATCCGATACGTTCTTCCACTTGTTTTCCGCCTGACGCGGCTCGTGGCTGTCGAATAACCACGCTTCGTAGTCGATGGCAGAGAGCAGATCGGCCAGCACTTGGTTGCAAGGTTCTTTCTCAGCTCTCGCTTGCATCCTATTGATGAAATTGCAGAAAGTGATGAGATCTTCGTATTGGCGTGGCTGCAACTGATGCGCGACTGCGGGCTCGAATGCCGCTTCGAACAAGCTGATGTGACGTGATGCCGCATGCGCTGCCA
>JBGSWB010000084.1:0-4774 GCA_041752675.1 Sideroxydans sp.
AGCTCCAATTTGAGCGACATGGGGTTGATTTCGTGCCGTGTGATCGCACCTTTGACCTGTGCAACGAAATCTACTTGTCGGAATTGTTTCGCACTCACATTGACGGCCAAGGTCAGATTGCGGAAAGGCAACTGCCCCTCCCATCGCTTGATCTGCGCGCACGCCGTCTCCAGCACCCATGCGCCGATGGGTAGGATCAAGCCAGTCTCTTCCGCCAACGGGATGAACTGGGCAGGCGATACCAGACCGCGCTCAGGATGCAACCAGCGCAACAACACCTCCGCTCCCTGTGGGCGATGGTTCGCATTCACTTGGACTTGATAGTAGAGCTTGAACTGTCCCAAATCCAAAGCGGTATGGAGGTCGCTCTCCAAGGCTGCTCGAGTCTCTATCGCCGCCTGCATGGCAGGATCGAAGAATCGAATGACGTTGCGACCCGCTTCTTTGGCACGGTACATCGCCATGTCCGTCCATTTGAGTAACTGTTCGAGGCTTTCGTCATGGTCACGGAATATCGTCACGCCGATACTGGATGAACAATAGTGAGTGATGATGTCTACTTCTTCGTTCGCCACAGCCAGCCGCTTCAATGAATAGGGCTGCGCCAAAACCTCCCGTATCTTTTCCGCCACTGATTCAGCTTGCACCATGGACTCCGACATATCCTCGGACAAGCCCTCCAACATCACAATGAACTCGTCGCCACCGAAACGTGCCGCACTATCCTGCTCACGGATGCAAGACAAGATACGGCTAGCCACTTCGATGAGGAGTTGGTCACCTACATCATGACCATGTAGATCGTTCAAAGTCTTGAAATGGTCCAGATCCAAGAAGATCAATGCGCCGTGCCTATGGGTGCGAACACAAGAGACCAGCGCTTTACCCAAGCGGTCGAGCAACAAGCGACGGTTCGGTAATCCCGTCAAGGAATCATAGAAGGCCAGGTCATGCATCCGATCTTCCAACAGCTTGCGCTCCGTGATGTCGTGGACGATGGAGAACAGAAGTGTCCTTCCTTCCATATCGACAGGGGATGAATATACCTCGACCGTGCGCACATCACCGTTCGCCAATCGATGCGTGAACACGAAGCAATTACGCTCTAACTCTAATGCACGCAATCGCTCTGCGGCGATCTCCTCGGGCGACAGCGTATTGATACGCGCTATGCTCATGCCTTGCATCTCAATGATGGTGTAACCATAGAACTTACATGCTGCCTGATTCGCATTCGCGATCTCGCCATTGTCAGGATCGATCAGCAGCATAGGTGATGAGTGGCGCTCAAACATATTTCGTAAACGCGCCTCGCTCTTTTGCAGTTCATGGGTGCGCTGCTTCACCTTCATGTTGAGATTCATCCCCTCTCGCTGCGGAGCAGCTTCATCTTTTCTTGTACTCATTTGCAACTCCCCCTGCTGACGTTGCAGATAAGTTTCCTGCTTGGTCGTTATTCTTATCGTCCTTATACACCCAACGCGGTCTGCCAACACCTCTATAGGTCTTGATCGACACGCATCACGACTTCCCTATCCAATTTGCCGTCACCCACCATCCCGTTACTCAGCCTCTTATTCCTTGACTAGATACTTGACCACTTCAGCAGCCGGCAAGGGACGGCTGAACAGATAGCCCTGATATTCCTCGCACATCAGGTCGCGGATGAAATCAAGTTGTTCTTGTGTCTCCACGCCTTCCGCGATGACCTTCATCTCCAAGGCGTGTGCCAATACAGCGGTCGCATTGACGATAGCCTCATCATTTTCGTCGCTTGCGATATCACGTACGAACGATTGATCTATCTTCAAAGACTTCACTGGCAATAGCTTCAAGCGACTAAGCGATGAATAACCCGTACCAAAGTCATCCAGTGAAAGATCGAACCCAGCCTCACTCAATTGATTCATCACAGCCAAGCTGTTATGCCCCATATCCATGAGAAGACTCTCGGTCAATTCGAGTTCGATGTAGTGAGGGGGGATACCTACCTCTCGTAAGATTGCCTGTATCTTCTCGACCACCCCCTTCTGACCGAACTGGCGCGCCGAGAGGTTCACTGCGATCGGAACGATCTGATAGCCCTGTGACTGCCAGATACGTTGCTGCAATACCGCCTGCCGCAACACCCAATCACCTATCTCATTGATCAGACCGCTCTCCTCAGCCACAGGGATGAATTCGGCGGGAGAAATGAAACCCTGTTGCGGATGATTCCAACGTAACAGGGCCTCCATTCCTACTACCGCACCACTCAGCGTATTCACCTTGGGTTGATAGTAGAGCATGAGCTGTTCTTTGCTAATGGCGTTGCGCAGATCGTTCTCTAATTGCATGCGCTTCAGTGCCTTCACATTCATACTAGCTTCGTAATACTGGAACTGGCTTCGTCCAGAATCCTTGGCTCGGTACATCGCCAAGTCCGCATTTCTGAGTAACTGCACTGCGGAATCGCCGTCGTCCGGATAGATGCTCACACCGATGCTGAGCGAAATCGACAATTGGTGTTCTCCGACTTTGAATTCGCCACGCAAAGAATCGATCATCTTCTCAGCCACAAAGGTGACCTCATCCTCGGAATTCAAATCTCCTAACAGCGCGATGAACTCATCCCCACCTTGGCGAGCGATGGTGTCGGAACGACGCAGACAAGCTTTAAGTCGCAGTGAAATCGTCTTCAGCAACTCATCACCCACATCATGTCCGAGTGAATCGTTGACGTTCTTGAAGTGGTCAAGGTCGATGAACAGCACAGCCAATTTAGTCTCATGACGTTGTGCCATGTTCAGTGCATTCTCCAAACGATCGCCCAATAAATACCTATTGGGAAGGCCGGTCAGCACATCGTAATTTGCCAGATATTGGATGTGTTCTTCCTCTTTCTTGCGTTCAGTGATATCTAGAAATACCGCGATGTAATGAGTGATGGCACCTGCATCATCACGCAACACGCTCACCGTCGACCATTGCGGGAATATCTCCCCATTCTTTCGCTTGTTCCATATCTCCCCACGCCACAACCCAGTGCGTTCTAGCGCTTCATAAAAATTCTGGTAGTAGCTTTGATTCTGTCTCCCAGAAGCGAGGAAGCGTGGATTTCTGCCGATCGCCTCGACCTCGGAATATCCCGTGATCTGGGTGAAGGCACGATTCACCGAGACGATAGCGTAATCAGCATCGGTGATCATGATGGCTTCACTATTCTGCTCGAACACCTTGGCAGATAGCCTCAGCCCATCCTCTGCCTTACGGCGTTGTGTGATCTCTTTGGTCAACGTCTCCACCATATTGTGGATCGCTGCGGACAGACGTGCCACCTCACCATCGCCTTGTTGCTCTGGAACGTCGTAAACCAGTTCCCCTGCGGCGATCTTGTCAGCAGCTTCGCTGATACGGGTGATAGGCCCAGCGATACGCCCCGCCATCAACCATCCCAACCATGCGAACAAGACACCCAATACGATGCCCATCATCAAGATACGGAAGCGTAATTCACGCGCTGGCGCGAATGCCTGCGTCACATCCTGGCGCATCAGAGATATCCATCCCATCCCTGGGTAATCACGATAGCCGGATGACTTCGCATATCCAACGAGATATGTCTTGCCGTCGCTCCACTTTTCCAGCAGATACCCGCCGTTGGTGTCACTCTGCTTGATCGCTTGCATCGTCAAGGGGGCGAGTTGGTCCAGCTCACTGCGCGGCGCTTCAGGGCCTGATAACACCAACCCACCCTTAGTGAGCAGGAAGATATCCTTTCCCTTGGTCTTCTTACTATCCAAAACATCCTCTGCCCATTTCCAGAAGATGTGGCCACACAACACACCTTGCAACTTTCCCTTCTTATCTATGACGGGAGCAGCGACATCGACCAGATAGAACATCTCTCCACTCGGGTTCGGCAACAACTTGGAAAGTAACAATGCATCATGCATATCCCCCCAATACGTTCGGTCACGCCCTTGGGTACACCACGGCCGCTTGGATAGGTCTTTGCCCTCCAGATACTTCCCTGTGCCGACCGAACCGATACCCTTCTCATCACAGATACCGATCCAAGCATAAGCATTGAAGCTGCTCTGCAAACGCTCCAATATCTCCCGCTTGCGCTCTAGCGGGACACTGGGCTCACGTATCTCATAAAGTGAGGCTGCGTTCTGGATCTCGCGACTACGTTCGAACATGCCACGGTCAAGCACATCCAGCGTGCTTTGAGCGCGACGCATGAAGGATGCGCCTTCATCCTGTTCGATCTGATGTCGGCTCTCTTCCGCCGCATAGAAACTCAACGCCAGCGACAACAGCAGGGCGATGCCGCCGCTAGCAAAACTGATCTGCGCCCGCAGGCTGTTCCTTGGATCAAGGCCATCGAATAGTCTCATCCCTCACCTCCCATCAAATACCCGTATCTGGTTATGTCCTGCATGCTTGGTCTTATAAGTGAATTTATCAGCATGCTCTAACGATCGTTTTTTCTCATCTCGCGTTCAATGAACCGAGATGCCTAACAGCAAGAACGGTAGTACGACATGGTGCACCAATAATATTGTACTGCGACACCCTACCTGTCCGATGGAACATCATCTTCCCCGTAGCGGACTTGCCTCAAACTGATTCAAGGGGGCTGGCTTGGCAAAATAGTAGTCTTGAAATCGATGGTGGCCGCGCGCTTCAAAAATTCTTTTTGCTTCTTGGTCTCTATACCCTCGGCTATGACGTTCAAGCCCATCGCTTCCATCATGACGATGATGGTCTGCACAATGACGGGATCGTT
>JBGSWB010000085.1:0-4194 GCA_041752675.1 Sideroxydans sp.
GATCGAAATTGGTAAGTTGAACAGCGTTTTTGAGTGCCTGATTCGGGCTAGAGTGACGCGCCGCATCGCAAGGTGTGGCGCGTTTTAATTGAGGAGAAAGCAATGAAAAGAATTCTGATGACGAGTTTGTTGGCGATGACAGCGATGACATCTGCCTATGCGAGTGATGTGAAAGTGAAAGACGCTTGGTCGCGTGCGACTGCGCCCGGTCAAGACAGTGCGATGGTGCAAGCGGTCATCACCAGCAAGACGGCTGCCAAATTGGTGAGTGTCGCTTGCAAGGATGCGACCACGTCTGAATTGCACAGCATGGTGATGGAAGGTGATTTGATGAAGATGCGCCAAGTGGATGCCATCGAGCTACCTGCGGGCAAAGCGTTGGACTTGGGCGCCGCAGGCTATCACCTGATGTTGATCGGCTTGAAGCAGCCGCTCGTGGCGGGCAAGAAGACACATTGCGAGATGATCGTGCGCGCGGCTGACGGCAAAGATACCAAGGTGCAGTTGAGCGCCAAGGTCATGCCGATGGCGCAAGCGGCGCATCACGAGCATATGCATCATCATTGATCCGTAAGGGAGGTTCGTCATGTTGCGAAAACTGTTAAGTGTGGCGTTGCTGGTATTTGTGACTCAAGCATGGGCGGGCGCCAATGACGTGATGGTGGATAAGGTGTGGATGCGCGAGAGTGTGCCCGGCCAGCAATCTGTCACTGTGCAGATGAACCTCTATGTGACCAAGCCTGCACGCCTCTTGTCAGTGAGCAGCCCGCTCGCGACATCGGGTGAGATACAGAACGTGGAGAAGCGCCACGGCAAGATGCAGACATCTGCGGTGCAGAGTCTGAAACTCGTGCCCAACAGCACGCTCATCTTTGGTAATCGCGGTATATATCTGGTGTTGAACGGCTTGAAGCAGAGCCTGAATATCGGCGACCGTGTGCCAGTCAGTCTGGTCATCGAGATGGGTGGCAAGAGACAAACCGTCGATCTTGAGGCTGAAGTGAAAGCGCTGGAATTGAGTTACAAGCATTACAACGATCCAACCGTGAAAGACCACAGATAGTCAGTAGTTAGAGAATTGATGAAGGGGCGGCTTTTGCCGCCCTTTTTTTACCCTTGAAATAGAACATAAGCCCATATCTTGGCGTCAAGCGGGGGCTACCCGCGAATCTGAAACTGAAATGTTAAGGAGATGAAAATGGCAAATATCACGCGATTCAACCCAGCCAATGAAGCGTTGGATGATTTGTTTCGAGGTTTCTTCATGCGCCCAGTGCGATTCGAGGGCCAGCCGGATGTCCAGATCAAGATGGACGTGAGTGAAGATGATAAATCGTACAAGGTCCATGCCGAGATACCCGGTGTGAAGAAGGAGGACATTCATGTGCATATCGACGGCAATCAGGTGTCGATCAGTGCGGAAGTGAAGAACGAGAAAGAGGTCAAGGAGGGCGAAAAATTGCTGCGTAGTGAACGTTATTACGGCAGTGTGTCACGTGCGTTCTCCTTGGGGCAAGATGTCGACGAGGGCGCGTCACAGGCAAAGTACAACGATGGTGTGTTGGAATTGACCTTGCCCAAGAAGGTGGCAGTCACCGCCAAGAAGCTAGTCATTCAGTAAGCGCTCTTTTGCACATACGGGCGGCTTGATGCCGCCCGTTTTGTTTTGGGCTGGAGTAGAATTCGCGGCGAATTTAATTAAGGATAAAGCCATGCCCTTGACCGCTGCCACCGCCGCCCAGAAAGCCCATACCCTGTCCGAGGCGCTACCCTATATCCAGCGCTTCTTCGACAAGACCATCGTCATCAAATACGGCGGCAACGCCATGACCGACCCCAAGCTGCAAGAGGGTTTCGCGCGTGATGTGGTGTTGCTCAAGCTGGTCGGGATGAATCCCGTGGTCGTACATGGAGGCGGCCCACAGATCAACGACTTATTGCAAAAGGTCGGCAAGAAGGGCGAATTCATCCAAGGCATGCGCGTCACCGATGAGGAGACCATGGATGTGGTCGAAATGGTGTTGGGCAAGGTGAACAAGGACATCGTCAATCTCATCAACCGTTACGGCGGCAAAGCAGTGGGACTGACAGGGCAGGATGGTGGGTTCATCCGCGCCGAGAAGTTATTGCTGGAAAGCATTGCTGAGCCCGGCAAGATGCTGGATATCGGCCTAGTCGGCGACATCAACAAGATCGACCCCTCCATCATCACCTTCCTTGATTCAGGCGATTTCATCCCAGTCATCGCACCTATCGGTGTGTCGCCTGATGGTGAGACATTGAACATCAACGCTGACGTGGTGGCAGGCAAGTTGGCTGAGGTTTTGCATGCTGAGAAGCTGGTGCTGCTGACCAATACGCCCGGCGTGTTGGATAAGGACGGCAATCTGTTAACTGGACTGACGCCCAAGCAGATCGACGATCTGGTGGCGGATGGCACTCTTTCCGGTGGCATGTTGCCGAAGATCGGCTCGGCGCTGGATGCAGCTCGCGGTGGTGTGAAAGCGGTACATATCATCGACGGGCGCGTGGAACATGCGTTGTTGCTTGAGATCCTGACCGACGAAGGCGTCGGCACTCTGATCAAAAGCAAGTGAACGAACGCGTCTGGCTCTTCGACTTAGATAACACGCTGCATAACGCGACGCCGCACATCTTTCCGCACATCAACCGCAGTATGACGGCGTACCTGCAAGAACATCTGCAGTTGGATGAGGAAGCGGCGAATGCCTTGCGCGTGGATTACTGGCAACGCTATGGTGCGACCCTCACGGGCTTGATGAAGCATCACGGTACCGATCCAGATCACTTTTTGTGGCACACACACCAGTTCCCAGAATTGGGGAAGATGGTGGTGCGTGAGCCGAGATTGCGCCATGCGCTGAAAAATCTGGCGGGAAGCAAGATCGTGTTCTCGAATGCGCCTATCCATTACGCGCAGGCGGTGTTGGAATTGTTACGTGTGGATGACCTGTTCGATGATGTGTTCTCCATTGAGCATTCGCGTTACATGCCTAAGCCACAGACAGCAGGTTTCAGGCGCTTGTTGCGTAAGCATCACATCAAGGCGTCGCAGTGTGTGATGGTGGAAGATAGCGCGGAGAATCTGAAGACGGCAAAACGCTTGGGCATGCGTACTGTGTGGGTAAGTGATGCGTTGCGTGCACCGAGCTTTGTGGATGTGAAGATACGTGATGTGTTGGAGCTGCCACGCGCGGTCTCCAAACTTTAATAAAGGAAACGACATGGCAGCTAAACCGGGCGAACGAAAACTACAGATCCTGCAAACCATCGTTGAGATGCTGGAGCAACCCAAGGGCGAGAAGATCACTACCGCTGCGTTGGCGGCACGCCTCGACCTTTCAGAGGCGGCGCTGTATCGCCACTTCCCCAGCAAATTCATGATGTACCAAGGTTTGATAGACTTCATCGAGCAGACCGTGTTCGGTCTCATCAACAAGATCAGCACCGAAGAGCAAGACGGCTTGAAGCAGATCGAAGGCATCGTTGGGCTGTTGTTGGGTTTCGCTAAAAAGAATCGCGGCATGACGCGTGTCCTCATCGGCGATGCGCTAGTAAATGAAGATGAGCGCCTGCAACAACGTATCAACCAGCTTCTAGATCGCGTCGAAGCGACGCTCAAACAATCCCTGCGCATCGCCGCTACGCAAGGCAAGTTGGAAGCTGACGCCGATTTTGGCGCACATGCCAATCTGCTGCTGTGTTTCGTGGTTGGACGTTGGAACCAGTTCGGCAAGAGCGGCTATGCCAAAGACCCGATGGCGCAATGGCCGCAGCAGTGGGGAATCATTAGAAGCCAGTTCAATTAAGGCTGCGGTTGCGCCCCCAAATAAAAGCCGCTATATTCCTGCCCATGCACTTCTCTAGACACATCTCGCAATCGCATTCAACCTTCAGCCTGCTGGCCGCGCTGAAGCTGCGCTCGCGCGCAAACTAAACCCACCCCATTGGTTTCAAAGCAGGCGGCTCGGTTGGTGTTGAGCCGTGGAAGAACAATTGCATCGGAGTAAAAAATGACTGACAAATTGATCATATTCGACACGACATTGCGCGACGGCGAGCAGAGCCCGGGCGCATCCATGACCAAAGAAGAGAAGTTGCGCATCGCACGCCAGTTGGACAAGCTGGGCGTGGATGTCATCGAGGCGGGTTTTGCCGCTGCTAGCCCCGGTG
>JBGSWB010000086.1:0-4842 GCA_041752675.1 Sideroxydans sp.
GACGATTTGGCTGAGACCATCAAAGCAGGCAAGATGGACTTCGACGTCGTGATCGCTTCTCCAGATGCGATGCGTATCGTTGGTCAATTGGGCCAGATCCTGGGTCCACGCGGTTTGATGCCTAACCCAAAGGTCGGCACAGTGACTGCTGATGTCGCGGGCGCGGTGAAGAACGCTAAAGCCGGTCAAGTGCAATACCGTACCGACAAGAACGGCATCATCCAATGCACTATTGGTCGTGCCTCTTTTGCGCCAGAAGCGCTGCGCGAAAACTTGCTGACCTTGATCGATGCATTGAACAAGGCCAAGCCAGCATCTTCCAAGGGCGTATACCTGAAGAAGGTAGCGATCTCCAGCACCATGGGTGTTGGTATTCGCGTCGAGCAGGCTAGCCTGGTAGCTTAATGTTTTGAATTTGGCGACGGAGCTTAGTCTTCGTCGCCACTTGTTCTTTGACTGCTGGCGGGATTGGCAGATTATCAAAGACCGTAGGTGTCGAAGGCGCAGTCAGCCAGAGATCTAATCGACGGAAGTTTCGTCGGCCCACGTAGATGGTGTGCCCGCGAGCAGGAGTTTGTTTTTTCCTGTCTTGAGGACGCGGTCGTTAATCGGGAACGTCGCATATGAGTGAGATGTTCCTTAATCAAAATGGAGAAAGACTTTGAGTCTAAATCTGCAAGAAAAGCAAGCGGTCGTAGCTGAAGTCAGTGCTCAAGTGGCACAGGCTCAGACCATCGTATTGGCTGAGTATCGCGGCATCGCCGTTGCAGACATCACTAACTTGCGCGCTAACGCACGTAAGTCTGGTGTCTATGTCCGTGTGTTGAAGAACACACTGGCACGTCGTGCGGTGCAAGGCACTCCGTTCGAAGCGTTGGCAGAT
This sequence comes from Sideroxydans sp., assembly GCA_041752675.1. Lineage (GTDB taxonomy): Bacteria > Pseudomonadota > Gammaproteobacteria > Burkholderiales > Gallionellaceae > Sideroxyarcus. Next base: position 884 of record JBGSWB010000086.1, read on the forward strand.
AAGATGGTTGGTCCTTTGGTATACGGGATCAGCGCTGATGCTGTCGCTGCTGCGAAGGTCGTTTATGACTTCGCTAAGACGAACGATAAGCTGGTGATCAAAGCAGGTGCTTACAACGGTAAGGTATTGGACGTGTCAGGTGTTTCGGCACTGGCTACTGTACCTACTAAAGAAGTCCTGCTGGCGCAATTGTGTGGTCTGTTGCAATCGCCTGTTTCTGGCTTGGCACGCGTACTCGCTGCTGTGGCTGAGAAGCAAGCTGCTACCGCCGCTTAATTTCACAAACTCTTACATTCAGGAAAAAACAAAATGGCATTCGATAAAGACGCATTCTTGGCATCATTGGACAGCATGTCCGTATTGGAACTTAACGAGCTGGTAAAGGCGATCGAAGAGAAGTTCGGCGTTTCTGCTGCTGCAATGTCTGCACCTGCTGCTGGCGGCGCTGCTGGCGGTGCTGTTGCTGCTGCTGAGCAAACCGAATTCTCCGTGATCTTGAAGTCCGCTGGCGAAGCCAAGGTCAATGTGATCAAGGTGGTTCGTGCGATCACTGGTCTGGGCTTGAAAGAAGCTAAGGACTTGGTAGATGGCGCACCTAAGACGGTGAAAGAAGGCGTGAACAAGGCTGACGCTGACTCTATCGCTAAGCAACTGATCGAAGCTGGCGCAACTGCTGAAATCAAGTAAGCGATTGTGTGTGTAAAAGGCTGACGGGTAACCCGTCAGCCTTTTGCCGCTTCTGGAATCAGATGTGTTTTGGGGATTAGAAAACAAAGGTTAGCGAACGATTGATGCGTTCTTTGCCCCTTGTTGTTTAGTTCTGATCGGCCTGAGATGCCCGATCGAGCTGTAGAGATTGATGCTGGTCTTCATCGCGAGATGCAGATTTGCAAACTTTGTTTTCCAACTGTCGTGGAGATTTTATGAGTTACTCTTTCACCGAAAAAAAACGTATTCGCAAAAGCTTTGCAAAACGCAAAGGTGCTTTGCCCGTACCGTTCTTGTTATCTACACAGTTGGAGTCGTATAGCGCTTTTCTGCAAGCTTGGAATGCGCCTGAGCAACGCAAGAACGAAGGCTTGCAAGCCGCGTTCAATTCCATCTTCCCGATCGAGAGTCACAATAAATTCGCCCGTTTGGACTTCGTCAGCTATCAACTGGGTATGCCTCCGTTCGATGTGCGCGAGTGTCAACAACGCGGCCTGACCTATGCTTCTCCATTGCGCGCGCGCGTGCGCTTGACCATCTTGGATAAAGAAGCTTCTAAGCCGACAGTCAAAGAAGTGAAAGAGCAAGAAGTCTACATGGGCGAGATCCCATTGATGACCAATACAGGTTCATTCGTCATCAACGGTACCGAGCGCGTCATCGTGTCGCAGCTGCACCGTTCTCCTGGCGTGTTCTTCGAGCATGACCGTGGCAAGACTCACGCTTCCGGCAAACTGCTGTTCTCCGCACGTGTCATTCCTTACCGTGGTTCTTGGTTGGACTTCGAATTCGACGCGAAAGACTTCGTCTATTTCCGTATCGACCGTCGCCGTAAGTTGCCCGTCACCATCCTGCTGAAGTCTTTGGGTTACACACCAGAACAGATCTTGGCGATGTTCTTCCAGTTCGATACCTTCCACTTCGGTAAGAAGGGCATCCAATTCGAAGTGGTCGCAGAGCGTCTGCGCGGTGAGATCGCGCGTTTCGATATCGAAGCGAAGGGCAAGCTCATCGTCGCCAAGGACAAGCGCATCACCGTACGCCACATCCGCGAGATGCAAGAAGCGGGTCTGGACAAGCTGACCGTAGCGGATGATTTCTTGATGGGCCGTGTATTGGCACAAAACATCGTGGACAAAGACAGCGGCGAAGTCATCGCGAACGCGAACGACGAGATTACCGAGACTTTGTTGGGCCAATTGCAAGCGGCAGGCATCAGCAAGATCCACACGCTGTACACCAACGAATTGGATCAGGGCGCATTCATCTCGCAAACACTGCGTACCGATGAGACCACTGATCAATGGACTGCGCGCGTGGCTATCTATCGCATGATGCGTCCTGGCGAGCCTCCTACAGAGGACGCAGTAGAGGCATTGTTCGGCGGTCTGTTCTTCAACGAAGAGCGTTATGACCTGTCTAGTGTAGGTCGTATGAAGTTCAATCGTCGTATCGGTCGTCCTGAGTTGACAGGTGCTGTGACCCTTTCATACGAAGATATTGTCGAAGTCGTGAAGATATTGGTCGAGTTGCGCAATGGTCGCGGCGAGATCGATGACATCGACCATTTGGGTAACCGTCGTGTGCGTGCCGTGGGCGAGTTGGCAGAGAATCAGTTCCGCGTTGGTCTGGCACGTGTAGAGCGCGCTGTGAAAGAACGCTTGGGTCAAGCCGAAGCAGACAACTTGATGCCGCACGATCTGATCAATGCTAAGCCTATCTCGGCTGCAGTGAAGGAGTTCTTCGGTTCTTCTCAATTGTCGCAGTTCATGGACCAAACCAACCCGCTGGCAGAAGTGACGCACAAGCGTCGTATCTCCGCACTGGGCCCAGGCGGTCTGACTCGCGAACGCGCAGGCTTCGAAGTGCGCGACGTGCATCCGACTCACTACGGTCGTGTCTGCCCTATCGAGACACCGGAAGGTCCGAACATCGGTCTGATCAACTCATTGGCGCTGTACGCACGCACCAACGAATATGGTTTCATCGAGACACCGTATCGTAAGGTCTCCAAGAGCCGCGCGACTGACGATGTGAGCTACCTGTCTGCGATAGAGGAAGGTAACTTCACCATCGCTCAAGCGAACGCCGAGTTGGACAAGAAAGGTAACTTCACCAACGACATCGTGTCTGCACGTCAGCACAACGAATTCGTCTTGGCTGAGCCAGAGAACATCGAGTACATGGACGTTGCGCCTGCGCAGGTCGTGTCCGTCGCTGCTTCGCTGATCCCGTTCTTGGAACACGATGACGCGAACCGTGCGTTGATGGGTGCCAACATGTCACGTCAAGCAGTGCCCGTGTTGCGTGCTGAGAAGCCGCTGGTGGGTACCGGCATCGAGCGCACCGTTGCGGTCGACTCCGGTACGGCTGTGCAAGCATGGCGTGGTGGCCGTGTCGATTACGTCGACTCCGCTCGTATCGTGGTGCGTGTGAACGACGACGAGACAGTGGCTGGCGAAGTCGGTGTGGACATCTACAACTTGACCAAGTACACCCGTTCCAACCAGAACACCAACATCAACCAGCGTCCGCTAGTGCGCGTCGGTGATGTCATCGCTCGCGGTGACGTGGTGGCTGACGGTGCATCGACCGACATGGGCGAATTGGCGCTGGGTCAGAACATGATGATCGCGTTCATGCCTTGGAACGGTTACAACTTCGAAGACTCGATCATGATCTCCGAACGCGTCGTTGCAGAAGACCGCTTCACTTCGATCCATATCGAAGAGCTGACCGTGATGGCACGTGACACCAAGCTGGGTACGGAAGAGATCACACGCGACATCCCTAACTTGTCCGAAGCGCAGATGGCGCGTCTGGATGAGTGCGGCATCGTGCACATCGGCGCAGAAGTTGGTGTGGGTGACGTGTTGGTCGGTAAAGTCACTCCTAAGGGCGAGACACAACTGACGCCAGAAGAGAAATTGCTGCGTGCGATCTTCGGTGAGAAGGCTTCCGATGTGAAAGACACCAGTTTGCGCGTGAAGGCCGGCATCTCCGGTACCGTCATCGACGTGCAAGTGTTCACGCGCGAAGGTCTGCAACGCGACAAACGTGCGCAACAGATCATCGACGATGAACTGTCACGCTACAAGAAGGACTTGGCTGACCAGATGCGTATCGTTGAAGTGGATGCCTTCTCTCGTTTGGAAAAGATGTTGCACAACAAGGTGGCGAACGGCGGTCCTAAGAAGCTGGCCAAGGGCACCAAGTTGAACAAGGAATATCTCACTAGCGTCGAGCATCAT
>JBGSWB010000087.1:0-9081 GCA_041752675.1 Sideroxydans sp.
CGCCGTGAACGAGCCAAAGAAGGCGATCAACACAGACAAAACGACCAGTGGGATATTCCACGTGATAGGCACAACGTCCCTTTTTTTATTGAACTTAGCTTGATACTAACCCAGTGACCAGCCACCCCAATTCGGAAGTAAGACTGGCACCCCCCTCTTTATCCACCGTTTCAACTCATTTAATTCTTAAATGAGCCTAACGACCCTATCGGCAACTTTTCCGAATCCTTTAGGGGAATATCAAGCCATACGCAGTCGAACTATAAGGGTATTTTGTCAGCTTCAATACTAGCCATTTCGACATGCTCAAGACAGGCACTTAGATGTCACTCAGGTCAGACTTATCGACCACGCAAGCGATATAATCGCGCATCTTCTACTCTTCCACCTCGGAGCCACCGCCATGTCGCATAACCTGTTCGATTCCCGTCAAACGCTCACTCTCGCAAACGGAAAGACGTCCACACTGTACTCCCTTCCCGCATTGGAAAAAGCAGGTGTAGGCAAGATCTCGCGCCTGCCTGTCTCTATCCGCATCGTACTGGAGTCGGTGTTGCGCAACTGCGATGGCAAGAAGGTGTCGGAACAACATATCCGCGAACTGGCTAACTGGAAGCCGAACGGTGAGCGCACAGAAGAGATCCCCTTCGTCGTAGCACGCATCGTGCTGCAAGACTTCACCGGTGTGCCACTGCTGGCCGACCTCGCCGCCATGCGCGATGCGGCAGCCAAAGCAGGTAAAGACCCCAAGGTGATCGAGCCTTTGGTTCCAGTGAATCTGGTCGTTGACCACTCCGTACAGATCGACAGCTACAACAATCCGAACGCGCTCAAGACCAACATGGAACTGGAATTCGAGCGCAACACCGAGCGTTATCGATTCATGAAATGGGGTATGCAAGCGTTCGACACATTCAAGGTCGTACCACCCGGCATCGGCATCGTGCACCAAGTGAACTTGGAATATCTGGCGCGCGGCGTGATCCAAAAAGATGGCGTGACTTACCCAGATACTTTGGTCGGTACGGACAGCCATACCACCATGATCAATGGCATCGGCGTGGTCGGCTGGGGCGTGGGCGGTATCGAAGCGGAAGCGGGCATGTTGGGTCAGCCTGTGTATTTCCTGACACCTGACGTGGTCGGCGTGAATCTGAAAGGCAAGTTGCGCGAAGGTGTCACCGCCACTGATCTGGTTTTGACCGTGACCGAACTGATGCGCAAACACAAAGTGGTGGGCAAGTTCGTGGAGTTCTTCGGCGAAGGCACCTCAAGCCTTGCCCTGCCCGACCGCGCCACCATCGCCAACATGGCACCGGAATACGGCGCGACCATGGGCTTCTTCCCAGTGGATGACGTGACGGTGCAGTTCATGAAGAACACGGGCCGCACTGCGGATGAAGTCGCCGCATTCGAGGCTTACTTCAAAGCACAAGGTCTGTTCGGCATCCCCGCTGCGGGCAGCATCGATTACAGTAGCGTGGTGGAACTGGACTTGAGTAGCATCGTTCCCTCTCTCGCTGGCCCAAAGCGTCCACAAGACCGCATCGCGCTACCAGCAATGAAAGACACTTTCAACACCCTGTTCAGCAAACCTATCGCAGAGAATGGTTTCAACCAGTCTGCCGAAAAATTGAATACGCGCTACGGCACAGGCAAAGATGGTTTGGAGATCGGCAACGGTGATGTGCTCATCGCTGCGATCACCTCGTGCACCAACACCTCCAACCCCGGCGTATTGCTCGCGGCGGGTCTGCTGGCAAAGAAAGCCGTTGCAAAAGGACTTAAAGTCGCACCACACATCAAGACCTCACTCGCGCCCGGATCGCGTGTCGTTACCGAATATCTGACTAATGCAGGTCTGCTCCATTCTTTGGAACAACTGGGCTTCGGCGTGGCGGCTTACGGTTGCACTACCTGTATCGGCAACGCTGGTCCACTGCGCGAAGACATCGACAAGACCATCACCGACAATAACCTCATCTGCGCTGCGGTACTCTCTGGCAACCGTAACTTCGAGGCACGTATCCACCCGAACTTGAAAGCCAACTTTCTGGCTTCGCCTCCGCTCGTCGTCGCCTATGCCATCGCTGGCAAGATGAACATCAATCTGGATACCGACCCGCTCGGCACAGGCACAGATGGGCAACCCGTGTACCTGCGCGACATCTGGCCTAACAGCGCTGAAGTGCAGACCGTGATGAAGTTCGCTTCTGACCCTGCCGTGTATCAGAAGCTGTATTCCGACCTCACTAAAGACTTGCCACTTTGGAACGCGATCCAAGCCCCAACGGGAAATCTGTATCAGTGGGACGATTCCACTTACATCGCTCGTCCACCGTTCTTCGATGCCGCGACACCCGTGATCGGCGACATCAAGAACGCGAAGGCATTGGCCGTGTTTGGCGACTCCGTCACCACCGACCACATCAGCCCTGCTGGTAGTTTCAAGTCCACCACGCCCGCTGGTAAATATCTGCAAGCGCACAAGGTGGAGATAAAAGACTTCAACAGCTACGGCTCACGTCGCGGCAACCACGAAGTGATGATGCGCGGCACGTTCGCCAATGTGCGCGTGAAGAACTTGATGCTTCCCGCCAATGCAGACGGCTCGCGTGTGGAAGGTGGCTACACCCTGTATAAGGGCGAACAAGTGGCGATCTACGATGCTGCGATGAAACACATCGCCGACGGCACCTCGACCGTGATCTTTGCAGGTGAAGAATACGGTACAGGTTCTTCGCGCGACTGGGCTGCGAAAGGCACACAACTGTTAGGCGTGAAAGCCGTCATCGCCAAGAGCTACGAACGTATCCACCGTAGCAACTTGGTGGGCATGGGCGTGTTGCCATTGCAATTCAAAGGCAGCGACAGCGTGGCGAGTTTGAACCTGACTGGCGAAGAGAGCTTCGACCTCGTCGGCATCAACGACAACCTGAAACCACAACAAGATGTGACACTCGTCATCACCCGCAAAGACGGCAGCAAACAGAACGTCAGCGTGTTGCTGCGTATCGACACACCGATCGAAGTGGACTACTACAAGAACGGCGGGATATTGCCATTCGTGTTGAAGGAGTTGGTGGGTTAAGCATCAGTATTCAGTTCACTTTGCATCCAAAGAAAAGCCTCGCAGTGATGCGAGGCTTTTGCTTTCCTACCATTCGATCTACTGTTTTGTGAGTTGCATCGATTTACTACAACTTTTGTGTTCTGAAGAAATCAAACTCTGCGAACCGCTTTTCGCCAATAGATTCAGTGCTTCCAACACTTTGGAGCTTGATTTCTCCAAGTCAGCGATAGCGTCCAGACCTTTCTTGTAGCGTCCCTCATGGTAATGCGTCACAGCAGTCACACCTTGCTGATGGAATTGCTGATGAGGACCTTCCATTTCGCGATATCCCTCCAATTTAGAGAAACAGTGCTTGCCTTCACCCTCGTAATACCATTTGCCTAGACGACAAGCATGATGACTAGAGAAATCTTCCGGTTTCTTGGAGGATATGCCCAAGAACACTTTGTATATCTCGAACTTATAGACGAGGTGGTCCACTTTGGCGATCTCGATGAAAGTACGCAATGCCGCGATACCGATGGTGTTCCTCATCTGCACGGTGACATCCATCAGCCCATGCATGTTGCTTGCCGCCAACTGACCATCCTTGTGAAAACCTTCGGCCTGCTGCGGACTGACTTCCACCATCGCTTTTACCTCAGCGGCTTCTTTCTGGATCGCACCAACCAGATGCGCGATCTCGCTCGTGGCGGTGGAAGTCCTTTCTGCGAGTTTGCGCACTTCGTCGGCGACGACTGCAAACCCTCGGCCCTGCTCACCCGCTCTCGCCGCTTCGATGGCTGCGTTCAGCGCTAATAGATTGGTTTGATCTGCGATCTCTTTGATGAGCTTCACGATCCCGCCGATCTGTGAGGTTCGCGCATTCAAATGATCCACACTGACCGCAGTCTCTGCAGTCCTGAGAGCCATCTGTTCTAGATTCGTAGAGATGTTTTCGATAGCCGTCAGATTCATACTCAACATGCCAGTGGTCTCTTCTATCTGGTCATGTTCGTGTTTCATGGTCTGAGCCAAGGCGGCAAGTGATGTTTGCACCTCTTTAGTTGACTCACCATACGACCCCATATGCTCGAAGAGTTCTTGGTGCATCCCAAGAAGCCCAGATGCTTCATTGAACTTTGAAAGAATGTCGTGATGTTCCTGTTGTAGAGAAAGGACGTTGCTTTCTCGCTCGCCGAGTAATTGCTCAAAATCTCGCAACTTCACCTTCATGACTTCTGCTTCTTTGAATCTGTTAATGAATAACATTCTAGTCGCTCCTCATTAATGATCTTTGAATGCCCTGCTGCAACTGCACCAAGCACATCCGCTGAGGAAGGAATCTATTCCCATATAAAAAATAAGTACATATGTCAAACGGCCTATACCAAGGTCTATACCTTTTGGTATAGCGGCCTATATATATCGGTAGGTTGATATATATCAACGGGGCTATCGGCATAGCTCTAATGGGGGGGGCAAAGTTAAGTAACCAAAGTGACTTAATTCGCTAGACTGTTTTTAATTTAACGGCGTACTCGATACGCCATCTTCATATAGGCATCACCACGCGCCAACTCATCCAACATCTGATCAAGTCGCTTCTGTTGCGTGACTGGAAGCTTCGCACGCGTGATCCAACCGATGTAGTCGTTGCGCTGATACGGCGGACGCGCATCGTAGACAGCAGTAAGTTGCTTAGCGTCCAGTGCGTCACGAATGAAATCTGGCATGGGATAGCGTTCTATTGTCATGCGTGATGCATTCACCATCATCGTATCCTTCAAGCAGGTTTCTGCTCATCCTCAACGCCGACGATGCGCGTCAAATAATGTTCCAGATTGCGTTCGGCGTGCTGCGGATAATGTTCGGGCAGCAACACGATGTCTTGGATGCGGTCAAAGCGAAAGTTGCGGTAGGCATCGCGTTTTTCGCACCACGCGAGCAACGTCCAGTGGTCGCCCCAGCCCACCATGCCCAGCGGCCACAGGCTGCGCGTGGAGTCTTTGCCGTTCATGTCGCGATAGGCGATGGAGACTTTCTGCCGAGCTTCGCAGGCTTTGCGCAACAGGCGGTGGATGCCGCTTTCGGAACGTTCGTAAACCGGAATGCGATAGGGCAAGCGCGACACGCCGATCAACATCTGAGGCGTAAGTGCAGCGAGGATCTTTGCTTCGGCTTGTTTCGCGGCCTGAGCCAGATCGGGGTCGGTCCACGCTTGTACCATGCGACTGCCAACTAACAATGCGGTGACTTCTTCCGCTTGAAACATCAGCGGCGGCAAATCAAAGCCAGCGCGTAAACGGTAACCCACGCCCGCCTCGCCGTCGATGGGCACGCCGGAAAGGATCAGCGCTTGGATATCACGATACACCGTGCGCACTCCCACACCGAGCGCATCAGCCAGCGCTTTCCCGGTCATCGCCGTGCGACGGCCTTGCAGTAGCGTGACCAGTTTGAATAAGCGTTCGGATTTGCGCATAGTCAAATCAACTCGAATGAACCCAATCGCAGGGAATCACCATTCAATAACACTTCGACTTCATGTCGGCCCGGATAATGTTTGCGGGTGGTCATTTCGGCCAAGGAAATCTTTTTTTGCATTTGTATCGTTTTGCGCGGCGCAAGGGTGACGGCTTTTAACTTGAACACCTTGGCGCTCGCTTTGCCGTTGGCTTTGATGAAATGGATACGCAGATCGACCAGAATATCTTGCGATCGTCGCGTTGGATTAGTGAGCACGAAAGCCAGCGTGACTGCGCCGCCCATTTGCGCCCGTTTCGGCGTGATGTGGATATCACCGATCTTCGCATTGACTGTTTTGCCATATCCCATCGCTTCCAGCGCGCCCGCTTCGCCGCGTTTCACCGCCGAACGCAAAGCATGGCGTACCAGCCATCGCCTTTCCTCGCTCGCACCTTGCAGCCAGCGGTGTGCTGTTTCGAAAAGTAAATCAGGGTGGTCCTTGCCGATGTCATTCAAGTTGTTCGCCACCGAACGGCGCACATACAGTTCGGGATCGTCCTTGAGCAATTCGAGTAGCGCCAACACAGGACGCGGATCTTGCTGAAAACGTTTGAGGTGAGAAGCCCATGGCAAACGCGGGCGCGAACCTTCCGACACCAATCGGCGCACATGCGGACTCGAGTCAGTCGCCCACAGATGCAGTTGCGCGAGCGTGGCCTCGGGATATTTTTCCAGATAAGGGCGGATGCTGAATTCGGCGGTGAAACGTTGCGTCAACTCGTATTGAAAAGACATCGAAACGTCAAAGTGTTCCAGACCGTATTCCGCCACGAACATCACGTGCGGGAAGTACAAAAAAGCGGACATGCCAAAATTCTCAGTCTGCTCGATCTTCGGCCCCAGCGAAGCCGTCAATACTTCCACTGCCCGCACATAATCTTGCGGCAAATGTTGGCGCAACACCCGCGCGATGTGTCTGGCGCGCGGCTTTAATTCGAGCGCCTCATAACCTTCGAGCGCGTCGCTAACGAACCTTTCTGTATCGAATCTTTTCGATACAGCCGCAATCATCCCTGCGATCTTCACTGGGATGTCAGATCCGAATTGGTTTTTTAAGGGCTCAGCCAAGGCGGCACAAATTGCAGCGTTGCATCAAGCGGCTTTCCTGCATCCAGCCGAGTTATAAACGCGCTCGGTCGATGCTGGATATTTGCCCAGCTTGCTTGCCGGGCGGCGAGGCCGAGAAACCAGTTCGCCCCCGCAGTTTGGACATTGGCCTTGCAAAACCGTATCGGCACATGACGCGCAAAACGTACACTCGAAAGAGCAGATGCGCGCTTCCGTGGATTCCGGCGGAAGATCCTTATCACAACATTCACAACTTGGGCGTAGCTGAAGCATCACTTTCTCCTTGTGTTAAACCTGACGATAGATGGCGACCTCGCTCACCTGAATGATGGAAGCGATGTCGGTGTAGTTCGGCATGTCACCCTGCAACTCAGCGGCATGTGGCAAAAACGCCACCATGAAATCCTCGGCAGTATCGAACAGGTAATGACACATGGCAACATGGGCTGGTGTGGAACCGGGCGCTGCCCATCGACGGAAATCCCTGCTGCTTCCAATGCGGCATACATCTCGTCACGCTTCTTTTGTTTGCCGCCTTGTAATGTCTTGGTAAAGATTTGATGGCAACGCGCGAGTGTCTTGTCATCCAACTCCAAGGCATCGCGCCGTTTCTGACTGCCTGATAGATTCTTGGGAGAGGTAAGCGAGAGCATCCAACGTACATCGGATGCAGCGACAACATGTAAGGTGCCGCGCATGGGCCAAGTGCGAATGATCGTGCCTTCGTCGAAGGCACGATCCACATCGCTTTGCACCGCATTCGGCAAACGCAGGCCGATAGACCATTTCACGCCGGGGAGATCTTGTCCTTGCATGCCGCCCAGATGAGCGACGATCTGCACAGGGGTTGCTAGACGCTGAGTAGCGATCAGTTGTTGATGCAGGCGCAGTAAGGCGATATCCACGCGCGCTCCTTTGCCTGGGCTCAACCCTGCGCCAAAGCTTCCATGCGTTTGCGCGCGGCTGAAGAGGCCATCACCATCAATACGTCCCCCCCATGCAGCAGGTAATCCGATGTTGGTTTGAAATGCCACTTGCCTTGGGTGTTCACAGCCATCACCAGACATTCTTCGTTGTCTGTATAGAACATATCCAAAGTCTTGCCGTGTAAGCGTCCTGGGATGATCAACTCTTCCATGCGCAGATCCCATTCTGCCTTGCTCATCTCATCCAAGAAGCCAGACACATTTGGGCGCACCATCGCAGAGACCAAGCGCTGACCGCCTGCAAAGTCAGGCAACACGATCTCGTCCGCCCCTGCACTCTTGATCTTGCTCACATTCTTCAGTTCATGACAGCGCGCGATGACGCGCACTTCTGGATTGAGTTGCTTGGCGCTGAGACTAATGACCAAGTTCTGGTTGTCTTCGTGTGCCACGGCGAAGATACCGATGGCATGCTTGATACCGGCAGCAAGCAACGCCTCGTTGTCAGTGGCATCACCCAGCACATAGAGTTGTGCCGGATGTTGCGCGACATAATGTTCCAGATTGGCTCTGTCCTTATCCACCATGACGAAGTGTCGCCCCGTGATGGCCAACTCATGGGCGACGTTGCTACCGATCTGCCCCATGCCACACACGATGTAGTGACCTTTCAATTGTGCGATCTTCTTTTCCATTTTATTTCTCCGCCTGACTTCATTGAATTCGCCTTCCAGCATGAACGCTGTGACCGTAGACAACACATAGCCCAACACACCGATACCAGTGAGACCGATGAAGATGGTGAACAGCTTGCCGTATTCGTAATTCGACACATCGACTGACTCGACATAGCCGATGGTCGTGACCGTGATGAAGGTCATGTAGAAGCAATCCAGCCAAGAATATTGCTCACCACCCAACCAACGATAACCCAGCGTACCGATCACCATGACCACCACTGCTGCCAGCAATGACCAAAGCAAATGACGCGAAGTCTTTGATAGTTCGTTCGTCATCATTCTTCCTGTAGGCTCTGCCCCGGGAACAGCACATCGGAATACCCAAAATTGCGCATGTCGCGCATCCGCATCGGATACAGGATACCTTCCAAATGGTCACATTCATGCTGCACCACACGCGCATGGAATCCGCTGACGGTGCGATCAATCAGTCCGCCCTTTTCGTCACGACCTTGATAGCGCAATTGGGTGTAACGCGGCACTAGGCCACGCATGCCGGGCACGCTCAAACAGCCTTCCCAATCTTCCTCCACCTCCTCCGACAAAGGCGTGAGTACAGGATTGATGAGTACAGTCTGCGGCACGGACTCGGCATCGGGATAACGCGGATTGGCATTCACTTCGAAGATGACCACCCGCAGGCTGACGCCGATCTGCGGTGCAGCCAGACCGACACCATCCAACTCGTGCATGGTGTCGCGCATATCCGCCAGCAAGGCTTGCAGTTCGCGACTGCCGAAGTTAGTAATGGGCTCCGCGCGCTGCA
>JBGSWB010000088.1:0-9850 GCA_041752675.1 Sideroxydans sp.
TGCTGTGATGATGCACGCAAGGTCAACATCATAGATTCAGACTGCACCGCTCCGCTGCCGCCACGGCCAGTAGAAGAAGACGACGCCACCAACAACAACCCCTGCATACCCAAATCACTCGGAAAAAAAATGAATGCGGCGATACCCCACATAAAACCAGCTGAAAGTGCGAATAGTGTGAAACGCACATGCCAGTTGCGGCACTCTTGAATTGTGTCCAGCTCCTCTTTGAACACGACCCAAATAGCGAACTCAACGACATGGATACAGTAGAAAATCGCCAGCCAAAGCGTTAGTTGCTCATGTGATGCAGTGCCCCAAAACATCCATACGAATAATGGCTGAAGGACTGCTTGACTGATAATTAGGGAGGGATACATCGCCATCCGATTCCGCAACTGCTCGGCACGGACGTGCAAATTACTCTTGTTGATACGGAAGCCTATCCCACATAACTCTCGAAAGACGTTCATTCTCGCCCCCTCAGTACACACAAAGATATCGGCGTACCTTGAGATAACTTTGGATGAACGATACAGCTACCATCATGCATCTCAGGTTCGCGCTGCCCAATCAACTGGGCTAACGAGTGTGCAATCAAAGGGGTACTGAGACAATATGCCAAATGGCCTATATATCTAAGCCAAAAGATATAGATACCGGCCTATATCTTTTTGCAGACGAGGCCGAAACCTCCGCCCTGAGTGCGGAAATTGGTGGTTTGCCCTTGGTATAGGCGTGCAGCGATGAGCTGGATATGACCCGCATAGACGTAACAACGAACATCGTATTTCAACGATAGGACTTCTTCCCCCACCTTCACAGCGCATTCACCTGGAACGGCCAGCCGTTGCGCTACGTAATCAGATCGCATGATGTCTTCGAACACACGCTTGGTGACCTTATCGCCGCGATACGCGCCCTTGCTGCCATAACCACTCATCGGTTTAAAGAACCACTGCTTGCGCTCTGCCCACCATTGCTCGGCATCCTCAGCACTGACGACCTTGGTCTCAGGGACACCTGACAGCAAAGCATCGATACTGGCTTGCGAGACCCCCTCTGCTTGCAAGCGATGTGCATCCGAGAATAACGCCAACTTACGCTTGTCCGCATAACGTCCGTAATGCTCTGGGTTCGGCGTCAATACGATTTGATTCATCTCCCAAGCCGTACGGATGTGCGGATAGCGAGTCAGGTCGAAATCGGTCAAACGGTTATAGATAAAGTCGATGCGTTGACCATCGACATATAGATCCTCTTCACGCACATGCAACTTTGCAGGGGCGACGATGTAGGTCGTGATACCTGCACGTTCGAACATCTGCTTCGCCAATAGGAATTCTGGATAGAGGAACTGCGATTCTGGATCTTCATCCACGATTGCGATGGAGCTCAGCGGCGCATCGCCGCGTGCCCGCTGCCATTCGTTGCGGAACATCTGGATGAAGTTCTGCTCAAGATCCTCATCAGAAGCCATACCTCCACGCTGGCTTTCAATCAGCAGCACATTGAGAAACGCCCCGCCCGCATTGGTATTGACTTCGATGAGGTGAACGCCCTGGCCGTTAACATGGAAGTCATAGCCATAGAATACGCCGAGCGCCGTATTCGATTCCGCTTCGCCCACTACTTCTTCCACCGCATTGATGACCGCGCGCATCTTGTCGATATGCGCAGCCTCAAGATGCAGCAAGGCGTTTGAGAACAATTGATGTTGGATAGGAGCGATCGCTTGCGCGAACGCTCCTCCTTCAAGAATGATCCTATCATTGAGCGCTTGCCGATCGATCTCAGCAGGCGAGGCTATCGTTGCAGTCACTTGTTCGTTATTTGATTCCAAGCATGTCTTTCTTTAGATCGTTCTGCACAGGATTCTCACCCAGCCATATCTTCAGCAGAGCGCGATTGATGTCCGCACCTTCCACCACACCACGCTCTTTGCCATTGATGGTCACCTTGGTACCCACTGTTGGCACATAATCCAGATAGATCGTGTCGCTAGGACTCACACCCGAGACTGAATCAAAGATCGCGTAGAATTTTTTCATTCCTGCGTCGATGGCGGTCAGTTCTGCTGGGCTGTGGTTCGCTTCGATGGCGTCTTTGAAGGCATTCAACAACTTCTCCGACTTCATCCCATACAACATGTGCAATGCCACACGTTTTGCCCCCGCATCGGCGAACACCACATCGGCGCTATTCGTAGTCTTGCCCAGATATAGCGCTGCGACATACACATCGATGATCACCCTGACACGCGTCCCCGCACCGTTCAATTGCAGCGAAGCACCACCCACCTGCGCCGTATCGGGCACGTTCACATCACCCACGAAACGCGCATGTGCACTCAAGCTCAACAACAGGCCACAAACCAATACGAGTAATTTATTCATCTTCACCCCTTCACTTAAAGTGCTTCAAAGACACCCGCTGCACCCATACCCGTGCCGATACACATCGTCACCATGCCGTACTTTTGTTTGCGGCGACGCAATCCATGTAGCAAGGTCGCCGTGCGGATCGCCCCGGTCGCACCGAGTGGGTGACCCAAGGCGATAGCTCCACCCAGTGGATTGACGATCTCTGGGTTCAATCCCAGATCCCCGATGACGGCCAACGACTGAGCGGCGAACGCTTCGTTCAGCTCTATCCAATCCATCTGATTCAGATTCAATCCCGCCACCTTCAAGGCGCGTGGTATCGCCTCTTTCGGGCCGATACCCATGATCTCGGGCGGCACACCCGCCACACTGAAGCTGTGGAACTTACCGATGGGCGTGAGGTTGTAACGCTTCAGCGCCGCTTCGCTACACAACAACACGGCACCCGCGCCATCCGACATCTGCGAACTATTGCCCGCCGTCACCGAGCCTTTTTGAGCGAACACCGTCTTCAGCTTGCTCAATGCTTCCAAGGTCGTATCCGCACGTGGACCTTCGTCTTGCACCACATCACGCGCCTTGATCCTCACCTCACGCGTCGTCATGTCAGGCACATGGTCAGCGATCTGATACGGCGTGATCTCATCTTTGAATTCGCCATTATTGAATGCCGCGATAGCACGTTGATGGCTCTGCAAGGCAAAGGCATCCTGCGCCTCGCGCGACACCTTCCAACGCTCTGCCACTTTCTCCGCCGTCAGCCCCATGCCGTATGCGATGCCGTAGTGCTCGTTCTTGGCGAAGATGGCGGGATTGAACGCGATTTTATTGCCCATCATCGGCACCATGCTCATGCTCTCCACCCCCGCCGCGATCATCACATCCGCCTCGCCCAGACGAATACGATCCGCCGCCAGCGCCACCGCCTGCACGCCGGAAGAACAGAAACGGTTGATGGTCATCCCCGGCACCGTATTGGGCAACCCCGCCAACAACAGCGAGATACGCGCCACGTTCATTCCCTGCTCCGCCTCAGGCATCGCACAACCAACGATCACATCGCCGATGCTCGCAGGATCGAGCGACGGAGCTTGCGCCATCACCGCCTTCAATACATGCGCCAGCAGATCATCCGGCCGCGTGTTGCGGAACATACCGCGTGGCGCTTTGCCGACGGGGGTACGCGTAGCGGCGACGATGTAGGCTTCTTGGACTTGTTTGCTCATGGCACTTTCCTCTCGATCAAAACGTGGTGTGTCTCAAGTACTCAAAAACTATTGCGATGCTGACCCCATATCACTCTGCATACCAATCACTTTATTAACTTCAACCTGAATCGCGCTTAGCGCATATCCACTGAGCTTTCCTTTCATTTGATCTGCTTTGGCTTTCAATAATGCGCTGACCTCTTTAAGCCAATCAAGCTCGCCCAGCAGACTCGCACTCTTAAACTTATATCTCTCTTCAAGTGCGTATGCCACCAATCTTCTATCTTTGGGCCGTATCTCAAGAAGACCGGAAACAAACTTAGTCGCATCTGAATATTTAAAGATGGGCGTATTGCAGTAAATCTGGTCATCAGAGTTGGAAACAATAATCATTCGAACAAATTTTTTTACATCAGATCTCATTATTTCAATTAACTCATTGGCCGCTTGAGGCATGCTTTCTTGCTTAGCCTCCATTTGCGATTTTTTTACATACTCAGAGAATTCTCCGAACTCAGGCAGGTCCTTTCCGTGGAAGCCCAGCCCGGAATAGCCCATCATAGTTTCCATAAGTCCATTTGTTTCTTCAGGCAATGCCTTGCACATCTTTAGTGTGTCTACATATTGCTGCGCCGTAGCAATAATCTGCCTCTTTTCTGAAAAGAGTAGTCCAATTTCTGACAGCCAAAGCAATAGCCCAAACACATGCTTTACGACACCGATTTCTGTATATACCTTACTCTCAAACTCCCCCTTCACCGCTTCCAGCGCACGTTCAAACTCATCATCATGCAAGTCCATGAAATGCCAAAGCTTGACCCAATTGGGCGTTACTTCATTTACGAAATAAATACTATTATCAATGGATGCAGACAATGCGGCATGTTCTATCACCCCTTTCCCCAGATATTCAGACCAAAATAACACCTCAGGAATTGGGCGATGCGGCTCAAGACTTTTATATTTTTCAATAAACTTCTGAGGAGGGGATTTATCACCATTAGTATTACCCGCAGCAGCAGTGGCTGCTGACAGCCAATCTGGCTGTAGCTCAAGAATTTCGTCTGGCGAAAGATTTCCTGTTCGAGTCTCCAATGAAAAGGCTAATGACAATGACAAAATTTTCTGAACCAATGCTTCCTTTGACATTGCCTTCTCTGGAAGTGCCTCATAAATCCTTTCAAAGTCCCATAAGGATTGCTTTAGCACTCGCAGATTCTTAAATTTGCTTAACTGGTAAACAGAAGCTATTAGTTCCTTATTAGCAAGCAAGAATTTACTTGCATCACTATTCGCGAGCTTACCAATGAAATCATCAATAGCACTCTCCAAGCTTGGTACAACTTGGAATGTCTTTCCTATCAACTTCTCCTTGATTAACTTGTACTCAATTTTTAAAGTGACTGCACGCCTTTCAAGCTCCTCTTCGTGAGCAAGGATGATGACTTTAAAGTTTTGATGCTCCACAAAATGATTGATATATCCCAGCACATTTTCAAAATCCATTTTGCAGCGTTCTAAATCATCGAAGATCAGGACATGATCATCTATGTCGGTCAGGTACTCTGGAAAGTTAACATCTGGAATCTGCGAACTAACTGAAGCATCGTCCATTCCATCATCATCCAAATCAACCTTAATTGCTGTCTTCAAGATGCCCTTAAGTATTTTCCCTGTTAAACGCATCCCTTTTGAGGATAGTTTCGGATGAAGTTGTCTGAAAAATTCATCCTCAATTTCAGAGAATGAGGTCATACCATAAAGACTCACGTAAATAAATTTACGCTCTTTTTGTTCTTCTATATATTTTTTGATAAACCAAGTTTTTCCAGAGCCCCATTCTCCCTTTAGAAGAATTGCGAATTCAGGTGCACTACTCATTGAACAGTAGTAATCAAGGTACCCCTTGATGTGTTTATTACTATCGTGCATCTCAATTCCTCAACGGCTTCCCACTCTTCAACATGTATTCGATACGCGCCTGCGTCTTCTCGGTTGCCAGCAATTCCATGAAGTTCTTGCGCTCCAAGTCGAGTAGCCATGTCTCGTCCACCAGGCTGCCCGCTTCGACATCTCCGCCGCACATGTTCTCTGCCACACGGCAGCCGATGTTGTAGTCGTGTTCGGAGATGAAGCCGCCTTCGAGCATGTTCAACATGGATGCCTTGAAGGTGGCGATGCTGGTGCGGCCTGCCACAGGTATCTGATGTTGATGCAAAGGTGGACGGTAGGCCGTGGCATTGAGCGCTTTTGCCTCTTCTTTGGCGATGTGTAGCAACTCGAACTTGTTGAGAACGATGCGATCCGAGGCACGCAGGTAACCCATCTCTCTCGCCATCTCTGCACTCTTGGCGACTTCGCCCATGGCGATGTGTTGGAAGTAGCGTTTCAAGATAGGGAAGATGTCGCCGCCTCTTGCTTCGGCGGCGGCACGTTGCGCCATCTCTTTACAGCCACCACCTGCGGGCAACAATCCCACGCCCACTTCGACGAGGCCGATATAACTTTCCAGCGTGGCGACGATGCGTGTGCAGTGGATAGAGAACTCGCAACCGCCGCCGAGTGCCAAGCCATCGACAGCAGCGATGGTAGGTACTTGTGCATATTTGAGACGCATCGAGGTCTGTTGGAACTTGGCCACCACCTCTTCGACCTTGGGCACATTGCCGGTCGCCGCGTTGAACAGATCGCCCATGCCACCACCGCCTGCTGCGGTGTATTTCACACGGCTCACTGCACCTTTGAGTTTGCCGAATAGTCCAGACTCTGCTGGTGTCTCTTGCACACCTTGCATCAACTGCAACAGATTCGCTCCAGCGGAGAACGGCGCTTCGGTCTGCCAGATGATGAGTGCGCTGAAGTTCGCTTCGGCTTCATCCACCGCACGCAACACACCATCCAGCACTTCGTTGTTGACGGTGTGCATCTTGCTCTTGAAGCTGAGGATGCCGATGCCGTCGCCCGTGTGCCACATGCGTACTTCGTCGGTCTCGAACACGGTCTCGCCGTAGTGGTGCGTCTCGCCTTGCAGCGCATCGGGGAAGAGTTGACGGCGATAGACGGGAAGAGATGAACGAGGTTGATCGTTCTGACTGGTTGGTGAATAGGAACCCTGCGCTGAGTGGACCCCAGTGCGCGAAGGCGCAGTCACCCATAGTGGCAACGGCGCACTCGCCATCGCCTTGCCTGCGGCGATGTCGGCATTGATCCAGCCCGCCACTTGCTGCCAGCCCGCCGCTTGCCATATCTCGAACGGACCTTTGTCCCAGCCGAAGCCCCAACGCACGGCGAAATCGACATCCCGCGCATTGTTGGCGATGTCGCCCAGATGTAATGCGCAGTAATGGAACACATCGCGGAAGGTGGCCCACAGGAACTGCGCCTGCGGATGCGGATTCAAGCGCAAACCTGCGAGTTTCTTCGCCCAGTCACGTTCACGCAGGATGTCTTTGACACCCTCATCCACTTTCGCATCGGATAGTCGATATTCCTTGGTATGCAGATCCAGCACATGTATCTCTTTGCCGATCTTTTGATAGATGCCGCGCTTGGTCTTCTGCCCCAGCGAACCTTGATCGACCAGATACTGGAACCAACTCGGCAATTCATAATGCTTGTGCCACGGATCTTCGCTGAGGTTATCGCGCATGGTGTTGACCACGTGCGCGAACACATCGAGACCGACCACATCCAACGTGCGGAAGGTGGCGCTCTTGGGACGCCCCAGATAGCGCCCAGTCAGTGCATCCACCATATCGAAGCCAAGATTGAACGCAGCTGCATGATGCTTGGTGGCGATCATAGAGAACACACCGATGCGGTTAGCGATGAAGTTAGGCGTGTCTTTGGCGCGAACAACACCTTTGCCTACGGTGGAAACGAGGAAAGTCTCCAATTGATCCAGCAATCCCGCCTCTGTACCCTTGCACGGAATGAGTTCCACCAAGTGCATGTAGCGTGGCGGATTGAAGAAGTGGATGCCGCAGAAACGATGACGCAGATGCTCTGGGAATGCTTCGGCCAGTTTGTTGATGGAAAGACCAGAGGTGTTGGTAGCGAAGATAGCATTCGCATTCACGAACGGTGCGACCTTGCGATACAGGTCGGATTTCCAATCGATGCGTTCAGCGATAGCTTCGATGATGAGGTCGCAATCGCGCAGCTTGTCTAGATGTTGGTCATAGTTCGCAGCTTGGATGTAGCCGAGCTTGTTGGGACTAGCGATAGGCGCGGGGTCGAGCTTCTTGAGACCATCAAGCGCTTTGTTCACGTTGCCGTTCGGATCACCCTCTTTTGCCGGCAACTCGAACAACAAGGTCTCGACATTGGCATTCACCAGATGCGCGGCTATCTGCGCACCCATCACACCGGCACCTAAGACTGCGACTTTGCGAATAATGAAATTATTGTTCATCGAAGTTTCCTCAATTTTGCTGGGTATCGCTACGCTCAACCCAGCCTACGAAACCGTCATTCCCGCGAAAGCGGGAATCCAGTCAAAAAATATATCGCGCGAAGCGGCACAGACTCAAACTGCCTATTTAATAAACCCACTGGATTCCCGCTTTCGCGGGAATGACGGGCTTACAAATGTCTATTTATCTTCATCCGGCAACGGACGCGGCTTTCTATCATCACCCACCGCCACATAGGTCAACACCGCCTCAGTCACCTTCACACATTCTGGTTTTGCAGGATTGCGCTGCACAAACACTTCGACATCGACGGTCACCGAGGTGCGCCCCACCTTGATTATCTTGGCGTAGAAACTGACGATATCACCCACGAAGATGGGTTGTTTGAACACAAAGGAGTTCACCGCCACCGTTGCCACTCTGCCCTTAGCGCGATGCACGGCTGGGATGCTCCCCGCGATGTCCACCTGACCCATCAACCATCCACCAAAGATATCGCCGGTGTAGTTGGCATCCGAAGGCATGGCAGCCACACGGATGGTCGGTTCGCGATGCGGGAGATTGCTGGTATCAGGCATCGCTTAGTGTCCTTTGTACAGTTCGTCTATCTGAGTCGCGAACATCTCGACTACTTTGTTGCGCTTCAAGCTCAATTTAGGCGTGAGCAAACCGTTATCGATGGTCCAAGGGTCGCGCAACAACAAAGCACGGTTCACCTTGGCATACGCAGGGAAGCTACTCAGATTGCGAGCGATGCGACGCAACACTTTGGCTTCCACTTTGCTATCGGTGAGCGATTCCGGCATATCTGGACGAATGCTCATCTTCTCAGCGACAGCCTTCCACACGTCTGGATTCAATACCACCAACGCGATCAAGTAAGGCTTGCCTTCGCCAAACAGCATCACTTGATCGATCAAAGGGTCGGTCAAGATGGAAGCTTCCATATCGGCAGGTGGGAACTTCTCGCCGTTCGCCAACACGATGATCTCTTTCAGACGTCCGGTGATATAGACATGCCCCGTCTCGCTGATGCGTGCGACGTCACCCGAGTTGAGCCAACCGTCATCATCCAGCACCGCCTTGGTCGCTTCTGGATTGTTCCAGTAACCCATCATCACGTTCGGCCCTTTGATGAGCAGCGCGTTCTGCGGTCCCAGCTTCACCTGCACACCGCGTATCGGTTGTCCGACGCTATCAGGGAAGTTGTTGTCCAGTTTGTTACCTGTCGCGATAGGGCTGGTCTCGGTCATCCCGAAGCCTTGCACCACAGGCAATCCAAGTCCGACGAAGGTTTGCGAGATCTCAGCTGTCAAAGCAGCACCGCCACTCACTGCCGTGCGCAAACGACCACCCAGCCTATCCATCAACTTCTGCGCCACCAGCTTCTTCAAGATCGGCCACAACAAGAACGAGAGCTTCCAACCACCGCGTCCTTGGTCGCGCAGGAAGCGCGCCCAACCCACCTCCACTGCCAACAAGAATAGCTTCTTGCGAATGGCCGGGCCTTCATCCAACTTGGCATGCAGTGCCGCATAGATGCGCTCGTAGATGCGCGGCACCGAGATGAGGATGCTCGGTTTGATGGTTTGCAGGTCTTCCGACAACAGCGGGATGGAGCGCGCGTACGCCACGGTCGCCCCTGTCATCACTTGCAAGTAGTAACCGCAGGTGCGCTCGAAGGTATGCGACAAAGGCAAGAAAGACAGCAATAAGTCATCGGGATAGATGACGAAGGTACCCAGTGCGGCGTGGGTGTTGCTCAGCATGTTGTTGTGACTGAGCATCACCCCCTTGGGCTTACCTGTCGTACCCGAGGTGTAGATGATGCTAGCGAGTTCAC
>JBGSWB010000089.1:0-3885 GCA_041752675.1 Sideroxydans sp.
CGTGCCAGATCGCGCTGGATGTCATCAGCGAGCCCTTGAGCAAGATGTTCGACCTCGGCCGATCTGTCATTGAGCATGTCATTGCTGCGAAATGTTTGGTACGCCCCAGTGATGAACCACGCGGCGACCAACCATAGCGCAAAGACAGCTGAGAGCGCCGCCCATAGGCGGGCGCTAAAAGTAGAAAGCGATTTCGACATTCTCATCCTATTCCGTAAACGGATCGTTTACTTCCCGACTTTGTTATCTGTAGGGAAGCTTTATTCTTTTGATGCAGTCTCCCGTTGCGGACCAGCGCGGGAGATGAGTACTTCTTGCTACCTAGGTCCGTACCTGACGCGTCATATCAATCCCATCGCCACCAGAGCGATGAACGCTGCAAACAACACGAAGTGGCTGATACCTTCGATGGCGTTCGTCTCGCCGTCATGCAAGTTGTTCATCACGGTGAGGAAGGTGAGCAACAACATGCCGCCTTGTATCGGCGTCAGCGCCATGATGATGCGTTCATCATTGAACAGCGCGATGGCCTCGATAACAGGCAATGTGAGCAGCACGGTAGCAAGGGAGGCACCCAACGCGATGTTCACCGTGGTCTGCATACGGTTGCTCTGCGCGGCACGCAGTGCGGTGAGGATCTCGGGGCTGGCCGAGATGAGCGCGACCAATACCGCAGGGATGGACTTGGGTAGGCTGCTACCAGCGAGCCCGGCATCCAGCAATACCGACAGCACTTCCGACAGCAAACCGACCAGCACGATAGCGCCTAGCATGATGCCGACGTGAAGACTGTTCGGGCTGTGCGCCTCATCGTGTGCTTCTTCATCCGTAGCGCTCGAATATTCGAAGAAGGTGCGATGCTCTACGGTCTGCAAGCGCAGGAAGCCCATATACATCACCGCCATGATGCCGATGGAGAAGATGGAGTAGATATGCCATTTATCATCAGGCACGAAATCGGGAATGAACATACCCACGCCGATGGCGACCAACAACATGGCGATGAACGAATTGCCGGAATCGACGTTGTACTTACTGCTGCCATGTTTCATTCCGCCTACGATGGCGGCCAATCCCAAGATGCCGTTGATGTCGAACATCACGGCCGCGAACACCGTGTCGCGCGCCAACGTTGGGTTAGGTTCACCCATCAGTAACACCACTAGGATGACCACTTCCACCGACACGGCGGCGAGCGTCAATATCAAGGTGCCATAGGGTTCGCCGAAACGCACAGCCAATACCTCGGCGTGGTGTGCGATGCGGAAAGCGACACCGATGATGGTGGCCAAGATGACCAACAGCAGTCCCCACAAAGCCATTCCGCCGTGTTCGACTGCGCCGTGTTCGAGTGCGAAGCCGAGTCCGAGGACGATGAGCGCGATGGCGATAGGTAGTTCTGACTTCAGGTATTTCATGCGGACTCCTTGATGCTAGTAAATATATTCTTGGGTATTTTGCGTTTGCCCCCTCGCCCTATGGGAGATAACCAGCGACTTGCCCGCTTGCGGGCTTAGTCGAATGGCTAGTAGTTCCACCAGGTTTGGGGTGAGGGTGTTTCTGATACGTGACGAAATGATAATGCAAAGGTTGCGGTGTCTCTTGAGAATGTACTTCGCGTGCGGTCTCATGCCATGTGCGCTTATCGAGATCAGGGAAGTGTGCATCGCCTTCCACATCTTGCAGTATCTCAGTGATATAGAGCGTGTCGGCCAATCCTAGCGATTGTGCATAGATGTCTGCGCCGCCGACGATGAATATCTCAGTGTCACTCGCACAGGCGGCGATGGCCTCCTGCAACGAATGGGTGACGATGCAGCCATCAATCTTCAAATCTTTGTCGCGTGTAACGACGACTGTCGTGCGTCCCGGTAACGGCTTGCCGATGGAATCGAAAGTCTTACGTCCCATGATCATGTGATGCCCCATGGTCAGCGCCTTGAAATGTTTCAGGTCTTCTGGGCAGCGCCAAGGGAGTGTGTTGTTCACGCCGATGGTGCGGTTGCGAGCCATGGCGACGATCAATGAAATGCGGGATTCAGGATTCAGGATTCGGGATTCAGGGGGAAGATTCGAGTTAGGCATGGTCAATTATTATTGGGGGAAAGTGAACGAATCAAACCATTCAGCATTTTTCCGATTTCTTGAGTCTGAACCAACAGTGTGGACATGGCATTCTCATTTATAAAGTCGAGTCGCACTGAAATTTGCAACTGTGTTTCTACTTCCATCAATGAGCCGTGAGCGATGGAAAGGTGGTTGATATATGCGCCAGTTGATTTGCGACCATGCCCCTCGGCAATATTCGACGGAATGGAAACTGCCGCGCGTCGCAATTGGGATGTGAGACCAAAGCGCTCGTCACTTGGGAACGTGGTAGTCACTTTGTAAATCTCGGTGACTAATACCATAGCCTTTTGCCAAACAACTAATTCATCATATTTCATCGTGCCCCCTGAATCCCGAATCCTTGATCCTGAATCCTAGACAGCCACTGGAGCTTTGATCGCAGGATGCGGATCGTAACCTTCCAGCGTGAAGTCTTCGAACTTGAAGCTGAAGATATCTTTCACATCAGGATTGATCTTCATGGTCGGCAACGCGCGCGGTTCGCGTGAGAGTTGCAGCGCGGTCTGTTCCATGTGGTTGGAATACAGGTGCGCGTCGCCGAAGGTGTGCACGAAGTCGCCTGCCTTCAGCCCACACACCTGCGCCATCATCATGGTGAGCAGTGCGTAGCTGGCGATGTTGAATGGCACGCCGAGGAAGATGTCGGCGCTACGTTGGTACAACTGGCAGGAGAGTTTGCCATCTGCCACGTAGAACTGGAAGAAAGCATGGCAGGGTGCCAGCGCCATCTTGTCCAATTCGCCCACGTTCCAAGCGGAGACGATGATGCGGCGCGAATCGGGATTGTTCTTGATCTGTTCGACAGCCACCTTGATCTGGTCGATGACGCGACCGTCTAGGGTCTCCCACGAGCGCCACTGCTTGCCGTACACCGGGCCGAGGTTGCCGTTCTCATCCGCCCATTCGTCCCAGATGCTGACGCCGTTCTCTTTCAGATACTTCGTGTTGGTGCTGCCCTGCAGGAACCACAGCAGTTCATGCACGATGGATTTGAGGTGGCACTTCTTGGTAGTGACCAGCGGGAAACCCGCTTGCAGATCGAAGCGCATCTGATAACCGAACACGCTGGTGGTGCCGGTGCCGGTGCGGTCGGATTTGTAGGTCCCGTTCGTTTGGACGTGCTGCATCAAATCTAGGTATTGGCGCATGGTGTAGCCCTTATAATCGCGGCGTTCTGTGACTTAATTCGAGGATGCAATGCTAGCACAATTGACCCTGTTCCCTGCCCTGCCAAAGACCTTCAGCGCTACTCATCTGCTGGTGCTGATGCCCAAGGCAAAAACGCTACAAAAAGACATTCCCTGCGGTGACCTACTGGCTGCGACGCTCAAACGACGCGATATGAAAGCGGAAGAACTCGCGAAGTCTCCCGTTGCCGCTAACACGGAGAAAGGCGCGCTGGTGGTGTGGGCGATGATGGATGCAGCGAAGGACACCTTTGGCTTGCAGACTCAAGTACGTAAGGCGATGCAACCTTTGTTGGATGAGCATCCCAAAGAATTGAGCATCGTCGTCACAGGGATGAATGCGCAGCGCGCAGCAGAGCTTGCAGTCTACGGCGCGTGGGTCAACGGAGCATTGTTGCCTGTGAGTAAGAAGAAAGATGAGCGCAAAGCGTTGCAGAAGATCGCGCTGTACGGGTGTGGAGACAATAAGGCATTTGACGCCTTGAAAGCCCAAGCTGCAGGTAACTTGCTGTGTCGCGAATTGACGGTGTTGCCGCCCAACGAATTGACGCCGGGTTCGTACCGTCAG
>JBGSWB010000090.1:0-1996 GCA_041752675.1 Sideroxydans sp.
CGGGGTCGCCTTTTCTTCGGTTACCTTCTTTTGGCGAAGCAAAAGAAGGTGACTAGCTGTCGGGCTACCCCCGACGATGTTGGTTTTGAATCACCAAACCAGCGGGCTGCGCCCATCCTTCGATACGGCTACGCCTACTCAGGACGAACGGTCTGAGCGGGTTTAGTGAGCCTCATCCCAATTCGCCCCTTCACCCAATCCCACTTCCAACGGCACTTTCAACTGCGCCACATTGCACATCAGTTCGCGCAGCTTGTCTTTCACCAAAGCCAACTCGGCTTCTGGCACTTCCAATATCAATTCATCGTGTACTTGCATGATGAGTTTGGTTTGGAGATTTTCTTTTTCCAGCCAATCCTGCACGGCGATCATCGCGAGTTTGATGAGGTCGGCGGCGGTGCCTTGCATGGGGGCGTTGATGGCGGCGCGTTCGGCGGCTTGTCTTCTCATGCCGTTGGCACCGTTGATCTCAGGTAGCCACAGACGGCGGCCAAACCATGTCTCGACATAGCCGCTTGCCTTGGCTTGTTCGCGCGTGTCGTCCATGTAGCGCTTTACGCCGGGATAACGTGCGAAGTAGAGGTCGATGTATTGCTTGGCGGCGCTGTTCTCGATGTTGAGTTGACTCGCCAGACCGAACGCGGACATGCCATAGATGAGGCCGAAGTTGATGACCTTGGCATAACGACGCTGTTCGCTACTCACCGCGTCGAGTGCTACGCCGAACACTTCAGCGGCGGTGGCACGGTGGATGTCTTCGCCATTGGCAAAGGCGCGCAACAGGCCTTCGTCACCAGACAGATGCGCCATGATGCGCAACTCGATCTGCGAGTAGTCGGCGGAGACGATGCGCGAACCCGCAGGGGCGATGAAGGCTTCGCGGATGCGACGGCCTTCGGCGGTGCGCACAGGGATGTTTTGCAGATTCGGCTCGTTAGACGACAAACGTCCTGTCACCGCCACCGCTTGCGAATAGCTGGTATGCACGCGGCCTGTCTTTTGATTCACCATCAAAGGTAACTTGTCGGTGTAGGTCGATTTCAGCTTCGCCATGCCGCGATGTTCAAGCAATATCTTAGGTAGCGGATAGTCGAGCGCGAGTTCTTGTAGCACCTCTTCATCCGTCGAGCGTGAACCCGTGGCAGTCTTTTTCTTGGAGGGGATGCCGAGTTTGTCGAACAGGATCTCTTGCAGTTGCTTGGGCGAAGCCAGGTTGAACGGTTGCCCTGCCATCTCGAATGCCTGCGCTTCGATGGACATCAACTTCTCGCCCAACTCATGGCTTTGGCGCGATAGCTTCACGCTATCGATGAGCACGCCGTTGCGTTCCATCTTGAACAACACTTCACGCACGGGCATCTCGATATCGCGATACACCTCGGTCAATCGCCCTTCCAGTTGCGGCAACAAGGTCTGGTGCAGTTGCAAGGTGATGTCAGCATCTTCTGCGGCATAACGTGTGGCGGTATCGAGATTGACCTGATCGAAGCCAATCTGCTTCGCCCCTTTGCCCACCACATCGGTGTAGCTCACGGTCGCCAGCCCGAGATGGCGTAGCGCGAGATTGCCCATTTCATGCGGTTTGTGCGACTCCAACACATAGGATTGCAACAAGGTGTCTTCGGCGACACCGCGCAAGGCGATGCCATGATTGGCGAAGATGTGCTGATCGTATTTGAGGTTCTGCCCCAGCTTCTTGTGCTCCGCACTTTCCAACCACGGCTTGAGTTTCTGTAGCGCGAGGGCGAATCCGACTTGGTCGGGAGCGCCCGGGTAGTGATGAGCCAAAGGTAGGTAGGCCGCCTGATGTGTTTCGATGCTGAATGAGATACCCACCAGTTGCGATGCCATCGGGTCTAGCCCCGTGGTCTCGGTGTCCAAGCTCACCAAGGGGGCGGACATCAGTTTCTCTAACCACGCATCCAACTGTGCATCTGTGCGGATGGATTCGTAGTGACTGGTGTCGTTGGTCACGGCCACTCCATCCCCTCCCCCT
>JBGSWB010000091.1:0-7831 GCA_041752675.1 Sideroxydans sp.
AATTGGTCTTTGGGGAAATCTTTGACGCCATTGATCTCGACACTATCGATGGTCGGGCGCTCTTGTACGCGCACGACGAGCACATCTTGATCATTCAATAGCTGCACATCCTTGAAGAATCCTGTAGAGAACAGGGCACGCAATGCGGCGGTTGACCGAGCATCATCCAGTGTGTCGCCCACCTTGACAGGCAGATAGCTGAAGACCGTTCCCGCCTCAGTGCGTTGGATACCTTCGACGCGGATGTCTTTGATGACGAAAGGCTCTGCGGCCCAGACAGATGCGACGTACAGCAGCGGCAGTACGCTCGCTAGTTTTTTTAGATTCATTGTGATATTCAACCCGAAATCAGGCGACTGATGTCATTAAACAATGCAAAAGCCATCATGGTAACTAAGAGCGCGATGCCCACTTTCTGCCCAGCCTCCCAAGCGCCATCAGAGACAGGACTTCCTTTGAAAAATTCGACCGCATAATACAGCAAATGTCCCCCATCCAATAACGGGATGGGTAATAGGTTCAACACGCCCAAGCTGATGCTGATGAGGGCAAGGAATCCGATATAAGCACTCAATCCGAGCTGGGCCGATTGCCCCGCATAGTCAGCGATGGTGATCGGGCCCGACAGGTTTTTCATAGAGACTTCGCCCATCACCATCTTGCCCATCATCTTCAAACTAAAGATAGCGGTGTCCCAAGTCTTACGGAAGGCTTCTTGCAGAGCTGCGACAGGCGGATAACTCACTGTCGTGATCATCGCTTCAAATGCTGTCCTATCGATGAAAGCGGCGGCACCGATACGCCCGATGGTCTTACCTGCATCATCGAAAGGCTCGGGCGCGACCACTATCTTGAGGTACATCCCAGCACGTTCGATCTCGACATCCAACAGTTTGTTAGGATTGGCACGCACTACATTCACCCAGTCTTCCCATAGCTCCACGGGTTGAGTATCGACACTCAGTATCCTGTCGTCTACCAAGAAACCAGCACGCTGTGCCGCCCCCCCCTCCACTAGTTTGCCGATGATGGGATAGACAGGTGGTTGGTAGGGCTTCAATCCCAATTTATGCATGAAGTCGCCATCCAGATCGGCGGCCGTCAGCGCATTCACCTCGAGGATGCGGAATTCGGATTCTCCATCTTGCGTACGCAATTCGATCTTCGCTGCCTGCTGCTGCAATATCTTATCTAGCAACACCCAGCGTATCTCTTGCCAGCTCGGTGTCGCTTGCCCATCGATAGCGACGATGGCCTTCTTGCTTTGCAGACCTGCGGTCGCCGCTGGCGTATTGGGAGCGACCTCTCCTAGAACGGGTTTCAATCCTGGGACGCCGTGAATGAACAGAACGAAGTAAAGAGCGATGGCTAAGAGCAGATTCGCTATCGGCCCTGCTACAACGATAGCCATACGTTGCAAAACAGACTTGCGATTGAACGTCCGCGAAAGTTCATTCACAGCCACTTCGCCCTCGCGTTCATCTAGCATCTTGACGTAGCCACCCAATGGAATGGCAGAGACCACCCATTCAGTCTCGCCGCCAGCGAAACGTTTGGCGTAGATCACCTTACCGAAACCCACAGAGAAGCGCAGCACCTTGACGTCGCACCAACGTGCGACCCAGTAATGTCCCAATTCGTGGAACACTACCAATACGGCGATGGCGACGATGAATGCCAATAGAGTCATCATCTCGTGATCCATTTCTGCGCTGCCATGCGCGCCGCAGCATCCGCATCCAGCACATCTTGCAGGGTATTCACTTCTTGACGTGTGACGCTCGTCAACACAGATTCGATCAAGCGCGGGATATCCAAGAAGGCGATCTTTCTATCCAAGAAGGCCGCGACGGCCACTTCATTGGCCGCATTCAACAAAGCGGGTACGGTGCCACCCGCACGCAAAGCTTGATAGGCCAATCCCAAGCAAGGGAAGCGCACGAAATCAGGGGCAACGAAATCAAGCTTGGCGATCTGGAATAGATCGAGCGGCGCGACACCCGTAGCGATACGCTCCGGATAAGCCAAGGCATAGGCGATGGGTGTACGCATGTCTGGGTTACCCAACTGCGCCAGTACCGATCCATCCACATACTGCACCATTGAGTGGATGACACTCTGCGGATGCACCACGACTTGGATGTCGTCCGCCGAAGCGTTGAACAACCAGTGCGCCTCGATGACCTCCAAACCTTTGTTCATCATGCTGGCGGAATCCACCGATATCTTGCGTCCCATGCTCCAGTTCGGATGTGCACACGCTTGTTCAGGCGTGACGTTCTGCAATTGTTCGATTGGGGTATTGCGGAACGGGCCGCCTGAGGCCGTCAGCAGTATCTTGCTAACACCGCTGGAGCGCATGTCGCCCGCATAGTCGCGCGGCAATGCTTGGAAGATGGCGTTGTGTTCGCTATCGATAGGAAGCAAGGCGGAGCCGCTACGATGCACAGCGTCCATAAAAAGATGCCCAGCCAGTACCAAAGTCTCTTTGTTCGCCAACAATATCTTCTTGCCCGCCTTGGCCGCTGCAAGTGTGGGCGGCATACCCGCCGCACCCACGATCGCCGCCATCACGGCATCCACCTCAGGCAAGGTCGAGACCTTCTCAAGTGCGGCAGTACCACACAACACCTCGGTGGCGACCCCTGCAACTTGAAGGTTCTTCTTTAGACGTTCACTGGCTGCCTCGTCCAATAGCACAGCGTAGCGTGGGTGGAATCGCTTGCACTGTTCTAACAGCACTTCATCTTGCTGGTTCGCGGTGAGCGCGACGATCTGATATTTATCAGGGTGACGTGCGACGACATCCAGCGTACTTTTGCCGATGCTACCAGTGGAACCTAGTACGGTTAATCGTTGCACTAGCTCAACCCTTGGAAGATCATCGCCAATGCGGCCAGTGGCAAGGTGGAGGTCAAGGCGTCGATGCGATCCAGCAAACCGCCGTGTCCCGGCAATAACGCCCCGCTATCTTTGATACCAGCCTGACGTTTGATGGCGGACTCGAACAAGTCACCGATGACGGCCAATACCACCCACCACCAAGCAGTCAGCATCAAGGCTGGCAACATCTGGAGGTTGGTGAACTCGGGGCTGAATGTCCATATCAATCCGATATAGACGGTCACACCAGCTATCGCACCCGCCACACCTTCCCACGTCTTACCGGGACTGATACTCGGTGCTAATTTTGTTTTTCCGAACCTGCGCCCTGCGAAATAGGCAGCGCTATCCGCCACCCATACGAGGCCCATTACGCCAAGCAACAGCCAAGGTGCGGGAGCAGCGGCGCGCAGATCAATCATGGCGAGCCCAGTCGGGATCAACAACATCCAACCAACCAGTGCCATCAGCAAGGGTTGCTTAACTTTCCAACCCATCATCAACCAAGGCGGTACCACGATCAGCCACAACACGGCAGCCAGAAGATAGGCGATGAGATGGGTGGTGGTTTGTTGCTCTGGCGTGGAATTGGCGTCCAAGGCCAATATGCCCACCATCAATACCATGGTCGCGACCCAGTAAAGCTTGGCGCCGCTGGGCGTCAATTCAGCCATGCGAGACCATTCGGAAGCACCTTGCAGCACCATCGCCAACACCAAGACAGACCATGCCAGCGGCGGCAACAGGAATATCGCAGACAGAAGCAGTACCAACATCACGATGGCCGTGATGACACGAGACTTAAGCATCGCTTTCGCCTTTCAATTGTTCGCTGGTGCGACCAAAACGACGCTCGCGTTTTTGATATGACTGGATAGCCGCCTCCAACTCTGGGCGACCAAAGGCGGGCCACAATATATCGGTGAAATACAGCTCGGTATACGCCAACTGCCATAACAGGAAGTTGCTGATGCGTTGCTCTCCGCCCGTGCGGATGAACAGGTCAGGCTCCGGTGCATAGTGCATGGAAAGGTAAGGCGCGAGCTCTTCTTCTTCGAAAGCGGTCGCACGTTCGGGATGCGCTTGGCTTAAAGCATGCATCGCCTGCATGATGTCCCAACGTCCACCGTAGTTAGCAGCGATGGTGAGTGTGAGGCCTGTATTGTTCGTGGTGAGCTGTTCGGCTTCTTCGATATATTTGACAAGTTTCGCATCGAATCGGCTTCGGTCTCCGATGATTTTTAGACGAATATTGCTCTGATGCATCTTGGAAACTTCCATTTCCAGCATCTTTAAAAACAATTGCATGAGGAAAGATACTTCATCGGCAGGGCGACGCCAGTTCTCGCTGCTGAAAGCGAACAGCGTCAGATATTCCACACCCATCTGGCGACAGGCTTTGACCACTTCGCGCACTGACTCGACCCCTCGCTGATGCCCCATCACACGCGGCATGAAGCGTTGTTTCGCCCAGCGCCCTTTGCCATCCATGATGATGGCGATATGGCGCGGCACTGCAGTAATCTCAGGGATGGTGCGGGTAGAGCTGAAGAATGGCAGAGCCATGATAGATTTACTTAAACCGCCATCAGGTCAACTTCTTTGGCTTGCAACGCTTTGTCGATCTCCAGTACAAAACGATCAGTCAGCTTTTGAACATCCTCTTGCGCACGACGTTCTTCGTCCTCACCGACTTCTTTGTCTTTGAGCAATTTTTTCAACTGCTCGTTGGCATCGCGACGGATGTTACGCACAGCGACCTTGGCGTCTTCACCTTCGCTCTTGACGACTTTGATCAGGTCACGACGACGCTCCTCGGTCAGCATCGGCATCGGCACGCGGATCAGATCACCATTGGTAGCTGGATTCAAACCGAGGTCGCAATCACGGATGGCCTTTTCGATCGGTCCGATCATGTTCTTCTCGTAGGGCTGCACACCGATGGTGCGCGCATCCGTCAACGTGATATTTGCTACTTGATTCACGGCAGTCGGACTGCCGTAGTAATCCACCATCACGTGATCCAAGATACCTGTGTGTGCACGGCCTGTGCGGATCTTGCCTAAGTCTGCGCGCAACGCATCCAGCGACTTAGCCATCTTTTGTTCAACGTTCTTTTTGATATCAGCGATCATGTATAGCTCCTAATCCACTCTTACCAATGTACCTTCACCTTCGCCGAACACCACGCGCTTCAGCGCACCCGGCTTGAAGATGCTGAACACGATGATGGGTAGCTTCTGATCACGACACAAGGTCAGCGCAGTCGCGTCCATCACCTTCAAATTCTTGCTGATCGCCTCATCGAAGCTCAAGCTTTGATAGCGGATCGCATTGGGATTCTTTTTTGGATCGTCGGTGTAGATACCGTCCACCTTGGTGGCCTTGATCACTACATCTGCCGACATCTCCACGCCGCGCAGTGCGGCAGCGGTGTCAGTGGTGAAGAACGGGCTACCGATGCCTGCCGCGAAGATCACCACTTTACCGTCTTCCAAATAACGCAATGCCTTGCCACGGATGAAAGGCTCAGCCACCTGCTCCAAACTCAACGCCGATTGCACACGACATTCCAAACCCGCACGTGTCATAGCGTCTTGCAGGGCCATCGAGTTCATCACAGTAGCCAACATGCCCATGTAATCGGCGGTCGCTCTATCCATCCCTGCTGCCGCTGGTGCGACGCCACGGAAGATATTGCCGCCGCCGATGACCATCGCCACCTCTACGCCAAGCTCGACCACTTCTTTAATTTCAGCCACGATGCGTTCGATGACTGCACGGTTGATACCGTAGCTGTCATCGCCCATCAGGGCTTCGCCGGAGAGTTTGAGCAGGATGCGTTTGTAGGCGGGTTTGGACATGGTTCTTAGCCTTTCTTGCTTGCAGCAGCGACAGCAGCGACTTCAGCTGCGTAGTCTTCAACCACCTTCTCGATGCCTTCACCAACGACGAACATCATGAACGCAGTCACAGTCGCACCTTTGCTCTTCAGCAATTGCTCGATGGTCTGCTTGCCGTCTTCTGCCTTGACGAACACTTGACCCAACAGAGTGACTTCTTTCAGGAACTTCTGCACGGTACCTTCAGCGATCTTTTCCAGCATCGCTTCTGGCTTGCCAGATTCTTTGGCCTTTTCGATCGCGATACGGCGTTCTGTCTCGATGTCCTCTGGGTTCACGCCGGAAGAATCAACAGACTTTGGCTTGCTTGCAGCGATGTGCATCGCCAAGTCTTTGCCCAATGCCTCATCTCCGCCGGTGTAATCCACCATCACACCGATCTTGCTACCGTGCAGGTAGGTGGCCAACTTGCCTGCCGTCGAGTATCGCTCGAAACGACGCACAGTGATGTTCTCACCCAGCTTCATCACCAACGCCTTGCGCACTTCTTCTACGGAACCTGCGCCATTGACCAAGGCCGCTGCCAACAATGCGTCGCCATCGGCAGGTGCAGCTTGCGCTACGGTTTGTGCCACGTTCTTAGCGAACGCCACGAAGTCATCGTTCTTTGCAACGAAGTCGGTCTCACAGTTGATCTCAGCGACTGCGCCAGTCTTGCCATCTACGGACAAGAATGCGCCGATGACGCCTTCTGCTGTCACGCGTGTTGCAGCCTTGCTAGCCTTAGCACCGCTCTTGATACGCAGCAACTCTTCAGCCGCCTTCGCATCGCCATTGGTCTCTACCAATGCTTTTTTACATTCCATCATGCCGAGGCCGGTAGCCTCGCGCAGTTCTTTCACCATACCTGCGGTGATCTCTGCCATGTCTAACTCCTAATTTTCTATTCAATAATTCAAGTTACAAAAAAGGGGGCTTGCGCCCCCTTGTTGCGGCGGGCCTGCTTAGGCAGCAGCGCCTTCTGCGATCTGAGCAGCCAGATCATTGGTTGCTTGCTCACGTCCTTCCAAGATCGCGTCAGCTACGCCACGTGCGTACAAACGGATCGCTTGGCTGGAGTCATCGTTACCTGGGATGACATAGTCAACGCCCAATGGGCTGTGGTTGGTATCGACAACGCCGATGACTGGGATGCCCAGCTTCTGCGCTTCAGTGACCGTACCCTTTTGGTAGCCGACGTCGATAACGAAGATAGCGGAAGGCAGACCTTGCAGGTCTTTGATACCGCCCAAGCTACGCTCCAACTTTTCCAGTTCGCGACGCAGAACCAGACCTTCTTTCTTAGAGACCTTCTCGATGCTGCCGTCAGCGATCATCGCTTCCAACTCTTTCAGGCGCTTGATAGAGATCTGAACTGTCTTGAAGTTGGTGAGCATACCGCCCAACCAACGATGATCAACGAAAGGAGAGCCAGCGCGAATCGCTTCTTCGCGGATGATCTCGCGTGCTTGACGCTTAGTCGCGACGAACAGCACGGTGCCCTTCTTTGCGGAGATCTTGCGAACTTCTTTCATCGCGTCGTTGAACATCACGACGGTCTTTTCCAAGTTCACAATATGAATTTTGTTGCGATGACCGAAGATATAAGGGGCCATCTTTGGGTTCCAGAAACGGGTCTGGTGACCGAAATGGACACCCGCCTCCAGCATTTGACGCATTGTTACTGCCATGTGATTCTCCAATCGTTAAGGGTTAAGTCTTCCACTCGCCAGCCTGATCCCCCATGTGGTTCAAGGGACACCCCAACATGAACGAGTGTGTGAATTCCTGTTTATTCAGCGACTGCCGGATAAACAGGGCGCGCATTGTAACCGAAGCGAGGTTTTGACTCAACGGGGTCTATATGTCGAATAGCTTAGAGATTCAGCTATGCCGCAATCCTGACTTCCACTCCCAACGCACGCATACGATCAGCGAAGGTTTGCAGCGCCCCGCCCTGCAAAGCAGATAAACGAGGGGCTTCCTGTTGCAGCGATGGCCGCGCCAAACTGTAAAGCAACACGCCCTGCGGCTTGATGTCGGCTTGCATTGACGATGCCAACAGA
>JBGSWB010000092.1:0-6962 GCA_041752675.1 Sideroxydans sp.
AATCTGGTATCGTTCTTCTCGGGTGAGGTGTGTGTAGTTCATCTGTGTAATTTCGACTTGCCGGTCAAAGGACATCGATGCTACCGCATCTCTCCCACCAACCAGCGTTACTCAAAATTGCACTTCATCCTAGAATCCGCCAGTTAATTTAATCTGCAATTCGAATTTCTATTGAGTATTTCAAGTGGGCTTACATTGCATTTCATCCGTTTAAGCAGTGAGAGCATTGCCATGTTGCTCAGTGGTCGGCCGCCACGTGAAAATAAGTAATCACTCTGTGGATCTAGCTCCTTCGCCTTTGCCAGTATGGCCAATGCTCGATCCACAAGCGGAACTCTGTGAGTTTTGCCGGCCTTCATTCTTTCCGATGGGACTGTCCATACCGTACCCATTACTTCATTTCGTTTTGCGCCAATTACTTCGCCGGTTCGCGAAGTAGTAAGAATTGTGAACTCCAGTGCGAGTGCCGCCATCGCTTCCCTTCCTTGCAGGCTTTCGATGAGGGCGGAAATCTCGGAGCACGGTAGCGCGCTATGGTGTATTACTTTGGCCACCTTTTTAGGTTGGGCTAGAAGCGTATCTAGGTGGCCACGCCAAATTGCAGGATTTACACCGGTGCGCAGTTTCTTTGTGGTCGCAGCGGATAGAACCCGTTCGATCCTTCCACGAAGGCGAGAAGCAGTTTCAGTTTTGCTCTTCCAGATAGGCTGAAGTATCTCGAGTACATCCTCAGTCTCTATCGCATCCAAGCACTTTTCTCCGATTGAGGGGAACGCGTACTCGGTTAGTGTGAAGATCCATTGGTCTGCATGCTTCTGGTTCTTCCACTCGGGACGCTTTGACTCGATAAACTCTAGGGCGAATTCCTTAAATTTTGTCTGTTTGGGGGCAATCTGCGACTTGGCTGCCTTCGCATCTGCCTTTTTCTTCAATGGACTGATGCCGCTATCCAATTGAACACGGGCCTCCTGTGCGGCCTTACGGGCATCCGCAAGGGGCACACGCGGAAAGACCCCAAGTCCCATATCTTGTCGTGCCCCATTGAACATAAAGCGAAACACCCAGTATTTCTTAGTTGCCGACCTAACCAACAGGTGCAGTCCCGTGCCACCATCGAAGTATCGGCCGGGTTTGGTTAGCTTTGTGATGCGTGCGTATGTCAGTTGGGTAGCCATGTCATCTCCTATTCCCTCAGGTGTACCCTCATTTGATAGTGAGAAGAGGGAGTACAGTCTCAGCAAGTACTGTATTACCCAAGAAGTGTGACTACGAGGTGGCTGCTAGCAAAACCCTAAATGAATCATTATGGAGAGGTGAGTTTTGGTTGTTTGTAGCTGCTCGTGTTATCTTGCGCACCCTTTGGTGTACTTGCGAGGGAATAGTGACTCCCTCTCCGCCAATTGAACTGTGCTGTCGATCATTGCAGCGCCCACTTAACTCCATTCAAAATAGCAAGCTGTAAGCGGAGATATCGTTATGTGTAAGACAATCCATTTCACCTTGCGGACAATCTTTACCTTGCTCGCAATCACCTTGTTTTCGATGAATGCCAATGCTTCGGGCGGCGGAGGCGGCGGCGGAGAAGGTGCGTCCGCCTACGAATATGTGGAGCCGTTGACGGTCAACTTGAAAGGTATGCAACAGTATCTACAAGTGTCGATCACGCTCAAGCTGGCCAAGCCAGAGGCGAGTGCCAAAGTGAAATTACATATGCCTGCGATTCGTAACAACATGATCTATCTGTTGAGCGAAAAGACGCCCGAAGAGATAAGCAACATGGAAGGCAAGCAGCGTTTGCTTGTGGAGTCCAGAGAGGCGGTCAATAAAGCGATCGAACTGGAAGCCGCAGATGGCGTGGCGGACGTGTTGTTCGAGACTTTCATCATTCAATAAGGCGCATCGTGGTCGAGGATCGGATTGCTAGTCAATCGTCAGAGCGTAGAAAGAATACGCGCTTGCGTGGTGTCTTCGACCAAGCTTACGGCATCGCCTCCCAACTGCTCGATCCAAAACAGCCTTCGACATCAAGTCACTTTTTGCGCATCGCTTTGCGCGAAGCATTCCCATACCTTCATCTACAGGATATCGCCGTCTTGGCGGTCGCCGTGGAACGTGTGTTCCATGAGCGCAATAGGTCTGTAAGTCAATAGATACGGGATATTATTACGGGAAGATGTATGCTCGCTCGGAATAATTCCTACTAAATCGGTGCTGTCCAAGTGGTAAAATTCTCGCGAGATTTTCTTCGCGAGCATCATGCAACCCTCCTTCGTCCATCTGCGTCTTCATAGCGAATATTCCATCGCCGATGGCATCGTGCGCATAGGCGAAGCCGTGGGCGCGGCGAAGGCGGATTCCATGCCAGCGTTGGCGCTCACTGACCTGTCCAATGTATTCGGTCTGGTCAAGTTCTACAAAGAGGCACGCGGAGCTGGCATCAAGCCAGTCATCGGTTGTGACGTGTTCGTGAGCAACGACGCTTCACGCGACCAGCCCTATCGCCTTTTGTTGTTATGCCAATCCCAAGCAGGTTATTTGCGCCTATGTGAACTGATCACTCGCGCCTATCTAGAGAATCAATATCGCGGTCGACCTGAGATACGCAAGCAGTGGTTGCGTGAGGGGACGGAAGGTCTGCTCGCATTGTCTGGTGCGCATATGGGCGAGGTCGGTATGGCGTTGATCAACGGCAGTGCGGGTGCCGCTTTGATGACGGCGCAAGAATATGCCCAGCTGTTCCCGAATCGTTTCTATCTGGAAGTGCAACGTTTTGGTGCGCCTCGCGAAGAGACTATCTTGCGTGAGACAGTGAAGTTGGCTGCGGAGTTGTCACTACCCGTGGTGGCGACGCATCCCGTGCAGTTCCTCGCGCGCGATGACTTCAAGGCACACGAGACGCGCGTGTGCATCGCTGAAGGTTATGTGCTCAACGACAAACGCCGTGTGAAGCAATTCACCGAGCAACAATATTTCAAGACGCAAGCGGAGATGGCTGCGCTGTTCGCAGATCTGCCTGAGGCATTGCAGAACAGCGTGGAGATCGCCAAGCGTTGCAACCTCACGCTCAAGTTGGGTAAGCCGCATCTGCCGGATTTCCCCACGCCCAATGGCGAATCGCTGGATGAATTCTTGCGTAGTGAATCGCAGAGAGGTCTGGAGCAACGCATGTTGCATCTGTATCCAGACGAAATGCAGCGCGCGGCCAAGATGGCGGAATACCAGGCGCGTCTGGAGTTCGAGACTGCGACCATCATCAACATGAAGTTCCCCGGTTACTTCCTCATCGTGGCCGACTTCATACGCTGGGCAAAATCTTTTCGCGACTCTAGATTTCCCAACGGTGTACCCGTTGGGCCGGGGCGCGGTTCCGGTGCGGGTTCGCTGGTGGCGTATTCCTTGGGCATCACCGACCTTGACCCACTGCGTTACGAACTGCTGTTCGAGCGTTTCCTCAATCCCGAACGTGTGTCCATGCCCGACTTTGACGTTGACTTCTGTCAGGATGGGCGCGAGCGCGTCATCGAATACGTACGTCATAAATACGGTCAGCAGAACGTGTCGCAGATCGCCACCTTCGGCACCATGGCATCGAAAGGAGTGATCCGCGACGTAGGGCGCGTGCTGGATTTTCCCTACATGTTGTGCGACAAACTTTCTAAACTGGTGCCGCTGGAAGGTGTGAAGCCAGTGTCGTTGGCGAAGGCGCGTGAGATGGAGCCAGAGTTCAACGCCATCATCGCCAATGAAGATGGTGTGGATGAGTTGATGGAGTTGGGCATGCGCCTGGAAGATCTGACGCGCAACGTCGGTATGCATGCAGGTGGTGTATTGATCGCACCGGGCAAACTCACTGATTTCTGTCCGCTGTATTGCGCTGAAGGTAGCGAAAGCACCGTGAGCCAATACGATATGAAAGATGTGGAAGCGGTCGGTCTGGTGAAGTTCGACTTCCTGGGGTTACGCACGCTGACCATCATCGATTGGGCGGTGCGGTATATCAATGGGTTGCAAAATGCGACGCTGGGTTCCGAGAGTATTCCCCCACCCCAACCCTCCCCCGAAGGGAGAGGGGGCGAGCGTCCCTCGCTAGCGCACGGGGATGCTTTCAATATTGACACCATTCCGCTCGATGACAAAAAGACTTACGACACCATTTTTAAGAACGCGAACACCACGGCCGTGTTCCAGTTCGAATCGCGCGGTATGAAGGACACGCTGGTCAAGGCGAAGCCGGATTGCATCGACGACTTGATCGCCCTGAATGCGTTGTACCGCCCAGGCCCGATGGACTTCATTCCAGACTACATCAACCGCAAACACGGAAAAGAGCAGGTCATTCTGCCGCATCCGCTGTTGGAGAAGGTGGTCGGCACGACTTACGGCATCATGGTTTACCAAGAGCAGGTGATGCAGTCGGCGCAGGTGGTGGCTGGCTATACGCTGGGTGGTGCGGACATGTTGCGCCGCGCGATGGGTAAGAAGAATGTCGAGGAGATGGCGCAGCAGCGCAGCATCTTCGTTGCAGGTGCGGCTAAGAACAACATCGAAGAAAAGAAGGCGAACGAGATCTTTGACACGATGGAGAAGTTCGCGGGCTACGGCTTCAATAAGTCACACGCGGCAGCGTACTCAGTCGTTGCGTATCAGACGGCGTACCTCAAGTGTCACTATCCCGCTGCATTCATGGCATCCACCATGACCTCGGAAATGGTGAACACCGACAAGGTCAGTTTCTTCTACCAAGACACCGTGCAGCAAGGCTTGACCATCTTGGCGCCGGACATCAACTCCTCCTGCTTCCGCTTCCAGCCAGTGGACGCAAAGACCATCGCCTACGGACTGGGGGCGGTCAAAGGTACAGGTGAGGCGGCGGTGGAAAATATCGTGGCTGCGCGCAAGGATGGCTCCTTCAAAGACCTGTTCGATTTCTGCCGTCGTGTGGACAAGCGCATCGTCAATCGTCGTTCCATCGAAGCGTTGATACGTGCGGGGGCATTCGATGGTATCAACGACCACCGCTACCAATTACTCGCCTCGCTCGATGCGGCGCTGGGTAGTGCCGAGCAACATGCACGCGCGGCGAACCAGAACAGCTTGTTCGGTGATGACGATGGGGGCGACATGCCCGTCCAGATGGCCGATGTGCCACGCTGGAAGATGCGCGAAGAACTAGCGCAGGAGAAGACCGCACTCGGTTTCTATCTGAGTGGACATCCTTATCAAGAATTTGCGAGCGAGTTGTCCAACTTCGTGAAGCACAAGTTGATCGACGTGACGCCGGACATCATCACACCCGCGAGTGGTAACGGCGGTGGCTACGGTAACGGCAATGGTGGTGGTCGCCGCAACAATGCGAAAGCCATCGTGCTGGCGGGAATGGTGAGCGGTGTGCGCATCTTGCAGACACGGCGCGGTAAGATGGCTGTGCTGACACTGGACGACGGCAGTGCCGCGTTGGAAGTGGTGGTGTTCAGTGAACTCTACGATGCCAACCGCAACTGGATGCGCGACGATGAGCTACTGGTGGTGAATGGCAAAGCGGAGTTGGATGCCTACTCAGGCAGCATGCGCGTCACAGCAGACGAACTTTATGATTTCGCCTCGGCACGTGCAGCCTTCGCTAAACGCCTAGACATCCACTGCTCGATTGATGGCGAGGTGCGAGTACCTAAGTTGGCAGAACTGCTCTCGCCCTATCGCGGCGGAAAATGCCCCATTCAACTCAACTATACGAACCTCATTGGCAGTGCACCGTTGCGTCTAAGTGACGACTGGCAGGTGACTTTGCCGGACGAATTGTTGGAAGGTCTGCGTGGTTTGTGCGGTAGTGAGAATGTCAGGGTCATCTACGCATAACCCAGTTATTTACAAAACCATTTTATGAACAAGGGGTTTGCGTGTGTTAGCGTACGAAGTGTTTGAGGGGTGATTTGTTAAGCTTGCAACAAGAAGGTTTTTTTAGGCGTCTTAGCCGATGCGAAGATACAGTTCGAGTCGGTTCGCTTTCAGTGTTTCATGTAATTGATTGAATATTAATGCAAAAGAGTTGGCTCGAATCAAACGAGGGACTGGAAACACCGATGCCACATCATCATGCATTTCTTCAGAATCGCGTACTTGCCGTGCTACATCCGCAGGAACTCCAGGAACTCCAGCCACATTTGAAGATGACTCATCTTAGAGCGGGCGAGGTACTTGCTGAGTCTGGAAAATCGCTCAGTCATATATATTTCCCTATCGATAGCGCTATTTCTTTGTTCTATCGTTTGGAGTGCGGCTCATCGGCAGGCGTCGCAGTCATTGGCAACGAGGGGATGTTCAGCGTAGCTCAGGTGTTGGGCGGGAATACGATTCCGTATTGGGCGGTAGTTGAGACTGCAGGCCATGTGTTCCAGATAGAAGCGAAAACATTGGCCAAACTGTCTACCAGCATCGATGGTTTGCACAATGTTTTTTTGCTCTATGCTCAAGCGTCAATGACGCAGGTATCGCAAACAGTGGTGTGCGAGAAACATCACTCATTGATCCAGCAATTGTGCCAACACTTGTTGTTGATCAGCGACAAAGCGTTAGCCGATGACTTCGTGCTCACCCATGAAGCCATCGCGAACATGTTA
This sequence comes from Sideroxydans sp., assembly GCA_041752675.1. GTDB lineage: Bacteria > Pseudomonadota > Gammaproteobacteria > Burkholderiales > Gallionellaceae > Sideroxyarcus. The sequence continues at coordinate 6,618 of JBGSWB010000092.1, forward strand.
GGCGTGCGACGTGAGAGTGTGTCAGAAGCTGCGAGTGAGTTACGCAATCAGGGCTTGATCGCTTATAACCGAGGGCGAATCAAGGTGTTGGATCGCACAGGGCTGGTAGGCTGGCAGGCGGCTTTTCTTGCGGTGGGGGTGCCGGGCCTGATGCTGGCCTTGTGGGTCGCAACGCTGCGCTCGCATCGATCGCGCCTGGCGAAGCTGTGCGCAAATACGGGCAGGTGATCGGCATCGCCAGCATCGCGATTGCGCCGGGGCAGCACGTCCACGTCCACAATGTCAGCGCTGATGCGGATATGAGAACTTTAGTAATTGTTGGTTCGAGTCAAACTCGGATTATTC
>JBGSWB010000093.1:0-1964 GCA_041752675.1 Sideroxydans sp.
CTTGTGGCACATGCTGCACGATTATCAGCGACACCGCATCTTGATGTTGCTCGACCCTTCGCAAGATGCGCTGGGCAATGGATATCACACCATCCAAGGCATGATCGCGGTCGGCTCTGGTGGATTCCTCGGCAAGGGTTACATGGAAGGTACGCAGACTCATCTGGATTTCTTGCCTGAGAGCAGCACCGATTTCATCTTCGCTGTGTATTCCGAAGAGTTCGGATTCCTCGGCAATCTGCTCCTGCTGGGTATCTACATCTTCATCATCGGGCGCGGTTTCATCATCACCGCCAATGCGTCGACTTATTTCACGCGCTTGATGGCCGGTAGTATCACGCTGACTTTCTTTACTTACACCTTCGTCAACATGGGCATGGTCACGGGCATCCTGCCGGTGGTCGGTGTGCCCTTGCCATTGTTGAGTTACGGCGGCACATCCATGCTCACGCTGATGTTAGGCTTCGGCGTGTTGATGAGTATCCATACGCACCAAAGATTGGTTAAAACCTAAAGGGGAACACAATGAGCCAAAGAGTCATCCTGATGTTGGGCAGCATCGCATTGTTGAGCGCATGTTCTAGCACGCCCAAAAAGGCTGAGACACGACAAGGTGCCGCAGCCCCAGTCGTCGATCTGCGTAATGGAGGCAGCGTACCGCAAGCGGCGGCGACAGCGCCTACTACAGGCAGCGGCGCTTATCTTGCGGGCGATGGTCCTGGTGCCGATGTGCCGACGGATCTGGATTCCATCCCTGATGCAGTTCCCAAGGCCGAGCCACTACACAAGTACGCGAACCGCCAATATTCCGCACTGGGTAAGACCTATGTACCGATGCAAGAGACGGGCAAATACAAAGAGCGTGGCATCGCTTCTTGGTATGGCAAGAAGTTCCACGGGCAGAACACTTCCATCGGTGAGGTGTATGACATGTATGCAATGACCGCCGCCCATCCGACCTTGCCGATTCCCAGCTATGCGCGCGTCACCAATGTCGCCACAGGAAAGTCCATCGTGGTGCGCGTGAACGACCGTGGGCCATTCTTGCATGACCGCATCATGGATCTGTCTTACGTCGCTGCGTACAAGTTGGGTTACGTCAACAACGGTAGTGCAGAGGTCGAGGTCGAGAGCATCGCCGTCGATCCGAATGCACCTGTAGTTGCGGCAGTCGAGCCTGCACCGGTCAAAGTCGAACCTGCCGCCGTAGCGCCGACCATCCCAGTGGCGACCACAGGTGCGACGGTTGGCAAAGTCTATCTGCAACTCGGTGCGTTCAAGGCAAAGCAAGGCGCGCAGAGCTTCTTGGCCAAGATGAGCGCGGCGACAGCCGATAGCGGCAAGACCTTGGCACTATATGAGAAGAGCGGTCTGACTCGCGTCCATCTCGGACCCTATGCGAATGCCGAAGAAGCGCGCAAAGCGGCAACTCAGTTGCAATCCAAGCTGGGTTTCAAACCCTTCATCAGTCAGCACTGATCACAGCCAGGCAGGGTGGGCATGCATCGCCCGCCCTACGATGACTGATCTCTCCGCCTTGCATGAATATAAGAGTATGCTAATATGCTCGCATCATTCATCAAGGAGAGATTCAAATGTTCGGAAATTCAGTTAGAGAGATCGACGCTCACGAGTTGGCCAAGTGGGTCAATGATGCCACTCACAATATCCGCGTGATCGACGTGCGCGGTATGGAAGAGATCGCCATGGGAACCGTACCTAAGGCCGAAGCACTTCCTCTGCATACGCTGCCAGCCAAAGTTCAAGATCTGTCGCGCGACGAAAAATTCGTCATGGTGTGCCGTAGCGGCGCGCGTTCTGCTCAAGCCTGCATGTTCCTGCAACAGCAAGGTTTTACCAATGTGTTCAATCTGCGCGGCGGCATGCTGGGTTGGTCACAGAGTGGTTTCCCAGCCCATCAGTTGGCTTGATCCGGAGGGCGTGCGATGAGATCAAAGATATTA
>JBGSWB010000094.1:0-11444 GCA_041752675.1 Sideroxydans sp.
ACACCAAAGCGTCGCGAGATCGGTCACGGTCGTGTGGCTAAACGTGCACTAGTCGCCGTATTGCCGAGCGAAGATGAATGCGGTTACGCGAGGCGCGTGGTCTACGAGATCACTGAATCCAACGGCTCCAGCTCCATGGCTTCCGTATGCGGTGGTTGCTTGTCGTTGATGGATGCGGGCGTGGCGATGAAGAATCACGTGGCAGGTATCGCCATGGGCTTGATCAAAGACGGCGGACGTTTCGCTGTGTTGACCGACATCTTGGGTGATGAAGATCACTTGGGCGATATGGACTTTAAGGTTGCCGGTTCCGACAAGGGCATCACCGCTTTGCAGATGGACATCAAGATCAACGGCATCACCAAAGAGATCATGCAAGTCGCGCTGAGCCAGGCTAAAGAAGGCCGTATGCACATCCTCGGTATCATGAAAGAGGCTATGCCATCTGTGCGTCCAGAAGTGTCTGACTTCGCACCACGCATGATCAAGATGAAGATCAATCCAGACAAGATCCGTGATGTGATCGGTAAGGGCGGCGCGGTCATTCGTGCGCTGACTGAAGAGACTGGCACAACGATCGATATTGATGACGAAGGCAATGTCACCATCTCCTGCGTGAGCGGCGAGGCGGGCGAGGCAGCCAAGAAACGTATCGAAGACATCGTGGCTGAAGTCGAAGTGGGCAAGATCTATGAAGGTCCAGTGGTCAAGCTGTTGGACTTCGGCGCACTGATCAACATCCTGCCAGGCAAAGACGGATTGCTGCACATCTCTCAGATCTCGCACGAGCGTATCGCGAATGTTGCGGATCATCTGAAAGAAGGTCAAATCGTTAAGGTCAAAGTGCTGGAAGTGGACGACAAGGGCCGCATGAAGTTGAGCATGAAGGCGCTGTTGGCTCAAGCTGCTGCACCTGCTGCGGAATAAGGCAACTCATCGCCGCGACGAGCCCCGCCTAGTACCCGCAAGGGGTAGGCCGGGGCTGTAAAGTCGACAAGTCGTCAACAGCCCCGCTCTGCGGGGCTTTTCATTGCTGGTTTCAATATCATTGATTGCGACATCGCGTGTGGACTGCGAGAATCTCTCATATCAAATTGCACGTGTGAATCATGAAGAAGAGTATGAAATCGCTCGCTGAAAATCTTGTGGACACCTTGCCATCCGGCTTGGAAGGCTTATTCAATCCATGGAAAGATAGTTGTCCGCATGATGCGGATGGAAACGGCCCCGCTGAAAAATTGGCGCGTCTCTCGCTTCATCTGGACTGCGATCCTGAATTCATCTTGGTCGGCGAAGCGCCCGGTTATCAGGGCTGCCGTTACAGCGGTGTCGCTTTCACCAGCGAACGTCTGTTGGGCGAGGGGGCGATCCCGCGCATCCCTGCATCGCAAGGTCGCCTGTCTGACCGACGTCTACCGTTCTCCGAGCCATCCGCTACCATCGTTTGGAAGACCCTCTATCGTCTGGGTATCGCCGAGCGCACCATCCTGTGGAACGCGATGCAACTGCATCCGTATCGTGCGGGTGAGCTGTGGTCGAATCGGACGCCAACACCGGAGGAGATCAACTTGGGTGAGCCCGCTATGCGTTTGTTGATTGAGGCGTTTCCCAAAGCAAAGGTGGTTGCTGTAGGCAAGAAGGCGGAAGGTCTGTTGAATGAGATGGGGTTGCAAGTGACCGGTGCGGTTCGTCACCCAGCAAATGGTGGGGCAACAGAATTCTCCAGTGGTCTGCAAGCGTTGATGTGAACCATGCCTGATTCTGTATTCGATCCTAAACCGTTCCTCGCCAGTTTGCCTTTGCAACCTGGCGTGTACCGCATGCTGGATGAAGCAGGGCAGGTGCTGTACGTCGGCAAGGCGAACCAACTCAAGAAGCGGGTCAGCTCGTATTTTCAGATCAGCAATCTGTCGCCGCGCATACGGTTGATGGTGTCGCATATCGCGCGCATCGAGGTCACGGTGACGCGCTCGGAAGCGGAAGCGCTACTGCTCGAGAACAATCTCATCAAGTCGTTGAAACCACGCTACAACATCCTGTTCCGCGACGATAAGTCTTATCCCTACATCGTGCTCACCGGCAGTCCGTCGCCACGTCTGACCTACTATCGCGGTGCGACCGATAAGCGCCATCAATACTTCGGCCCCTATCCCAATGCGCAAGCGGCTAAGGAGAGCATCAATCTTTTGCAGAAGGTCTTTCTTCTGCGCACGTGTGAAGAGGCGGTGTTCAACAACCGTACACGACCTTGTTTGCTACATCAGATCCATCGTTGCAGCGCGCCCTGTGTCGGCATCATCAGCGTCGAGGATTACGCGACCGATGTGCGTAATGCGGGATTGTTGTTGTTGGGCAAGCACGATGAGGTAGAGAAGCGTCTGCGCGAAGCGATGGAGCAAGCGGCGGAGACACTGCACTACGAGAAGGCCGCCGCCTTGCGCGATCAGTTACAAGCCTTGCATGCGGTGCAGGAAAAGCAGTTCGTTGAGAGTGGGCGCGATACCGATGCAGATATTGTCGCTGTCGTTGAGGCCGAAGGGGCGTTGTGCCTGAATCTTGCAGTGGTGCGCGGAGGCCGTCATTTGGGTGATAAGCAATTCTTCCCCGCTAACGTGCAGGGACAAGATAGTGTCGAGGTATTGGAAGCGTTCCTTGCACAACACTATCTGGAACGTAGTGTACCGCCCTTGATCATCACCAACATCGAAGTGAGCGATGAGGCGATCGAGCCGTTGTTGACTGAGCAGGCGGGGCACAAGGTACAGATACGTCACGCCGTCACAGGGGAACGTCGCCAATGGTTAGATATGGCGCAATCCAATGCTTTATTGGCACTGCAAAGGCAGGCAGGATTAGAGGCGGGGCAGTCGCTACGCCTGGAGGCGTTGCGTGAGGTGTTGGCTTTGCCAGATTTGAAGCGCATCGAATGTTTCGATATCAGCCACACCATGGGTGAGGCGACTGTCGCATCCTGCGTGGTGTACGACGACCTTGCCATCCGTCCACAGGAATATCGTCGCTTCAACATCAGTGGCATCACCCCAGGGGATGATTACGCGGCTATGCGCCAAGCTTTGACTCGCCGTTATCAAAAACTTCAGGTGGGCGAGGGTAAGCGCCCTGATCTGATTTTGATCGACGGGGGCGCAGGACAGTTAGGAATTGCAGTAGAAGTGATGGAAGAGCTGGGTTTGTCCGACATCAGTCTTGTTGGTGTCGCCAAAGGGGTAGAGCGCAAAGCAGGGATGGAGCAATTAATCCGACCTGGTATAGAAATATCGTTACAATTGCCACCAGACAGTCCATCCCTGCATTTGATCCAACAAGTACGCGATGAGGCTCACCGTTTCGCCATCAGCGGGCATCGAGCACGACGCGGTAAGGCGCGAGTCACCTCCAGTTTGGAAGACATCGAAGGCGTTGGAGAGAAGCGACGCCGTAATCTGTTGACGCACTTTGGTGGTTTGAAAGGTGTGCAGCAAGCCAGCATGGACGAGTTGGCGCGGGTGGAAGGGATCAGTCCAGCACTCGCTGAAAGAATCTATCAGAGCTTACATTGACATGCCTATAAACATCCCAAACCTGCTGACGTGGTTGCGTATCTTATTGATACCGGTCTTTATTGCCGTCTTTTATGTCTCAGATGAGACATTGAGCATGCATCACAAGCATATGCTGAGTTTTGCCATCTTCTGGTTGGCCTCTATCACGGATTGGTTGGATGGGTATTTGGCGCGAGTGCTGAATCAGAGTTCTGCCTTCGGGGCATTTCTAGATCCTGTCGCGGATAAATTGATGGTTGTCGCCGCATTGGTCATTTTGCTGAACCTTGGTTACGTGGATGCCATCATCGCTTTCATCATCATCGGACGTGAATTGACTATCTCTGCATTGCGCGAGTGGATGGCGCAACTCGGTGGGAGCAAGAGTGTGGCGGTCTCGATGATAGGCAAAGTGAAGACTGTATTTCAGATGTTGGCCATCCAATTCCTGCTGTTCCATGAGCCTCTGTTTGGCATCTCCACGCAATGGGTAGGCACCTTATTGATCTATCTGGCAGCGATCCTCACGCTGTGGTCGATGGTGTATTACCTGATGCTGGCCGCACCACAAATAAAATCTCAAAATCGGAATTGATTTTCATCGCGCGGTCTGTATAATGCCGCGCTCTCGGGGTGTAGCGTAGCCTGGTAGCGCGCCTGGTTTGGGACCAGGATGTCGGGAGTTCGAATCTCTCCACCCCGACCAGGTTAAAAGTAGTAAGAAGTTTGTAGTATGCCGACCGAATTGTGCCCGTAGCTCAACCGGATAGAGCACCAGCCTTCTAAGCTGGGGGTTGCTGGTTCGATTCCAGTCGGGCACACCAACAGACTTCAACGATTCAACGGTGGTCGTAGCTCAGTTGGTAGAGCCCTGGATTGTGATTCCAGTTGTCGTGGGTTCGAGCCCCATCGATCACCCCAAAAATAAACCCGCTAATCTTAACGATTAGCGGGTTTTTTTATTTAAGCCCTTCTTTTTCATCTATACCTTGTGCACGTTCCACTGTACTACGCCCCAGATCGAGAATTCCTGATCAGGCTTGATAAGTACCTCAGGATAGTCTGGATGTGCGGCACGTAATACTTTGCCTTGTGGGGTATAGAGTAATTGTTTCACTGTGAACTCTCCATCCAACACGGCGACCACCACGCTCTCGTTCGCAGCTGGAACAGCTCTATCAACTACTAGCAGATCGCCATCGTAGATTCCTAGGTCGCGCATCGAGTGTCCCGCCACGCGCATGAAGAAAGTCGATTCCTTATGTTCGATCAGGTGTTCATCTAGGCTTAGACGTCGCTCCACATGATCATCTGCAGGTGCGGGGAAACCAGCTGGGACTGCCTTGCGCAGCAAAGCACGTTGTCGTTCGAACATGGATTTATTCGGGTGCGTCAGGGAAAGCAGGACGGAGGCGCTACGGCGTGTTGAGCTTGCGAGAGGGTGGTTAAGTAAGGGCATGACAATCTCCATGAGAACGAACGTTCTCCGAATGGTAGAGAACGTTCGTTCTTATGTCAACCCTGATGTTGAATTAGGCCCTTGTCTTCAACAGTGCCCACACTGCGCCACCGCCTCCAGCATTTTGTGGCGCTTCGCAGAACGCCAGCACCTGGGCATGTTGGGTCAGCCAATGGCGGGTGTTGACCTTGAGTATCCCGTCTCGTCCTTCGTCTCGCCAGCCTTTGCCATGGATGATGTTGACGCAACGCAAGCCACGCTGGGTAGCGTGATGCAGGAACGTCACTAAGAGTTGCCTTGCTTCGTCATTGGTGAGGCCGTGCAGGTCTAAGCTGTCCTGTGGTGGCCATTCGCCCCGACGCAATTTACGCAGTGTCATGCGGTTCAGGCCGTTGCTTAGATATTCCGTGATGGCGGCGTCACCTGCGCCGTGATCGGAAAGGTCGTCCAGAATGGCGACCGAAATCAGCGGGGTGTCTTTTGTGCGGAGCGGTTTAGGCGTCGGAACGATGCGGTCATTGGGTTTGAGTGGGACCACATCTGTCAATGCTTGCCAGAACAAGTCGTTATCCTGTCCCGGCTTTTCTTTCACGACTTACCCCAATGCGGCCAGGTATTTGTCTGCATCCAATGCGGCCATACAACCTGTGGCTGCACTGGTGCATGCTTGGCGATAGATGTGGTCTTGCACGTCACCCGCAGCGAACACACCCGCGATGCTGGTCTGGGTAGCATTGCCGTTACGCCCGCCTTGAGTGACGAGGTAGCCGTTCTCCATCTCCAGTTGTCCGGCAAAGATGTCGGTGTTGGGCTTGTGACCGATGGCGATGAACACGCCGTCCACTTTGATGTCTTGCGTTGCACCAGTCTGTGCATTCTTCAGGCGCGCGCCAGTCACGCCGCTGTTATCACCCAGCACTTCATCTAATGTCTGGTGAAGTTGCAAGGTGATCTTGCCTTCTTTTACCTTATCCATCAGATGATCGATCATGATCTTTTCCGCGCGGAAGGTGTCGCGGCGATGGATCAGCGTGACGTGGCTGGCGATGTTGGCCAGATACAGTGCTTCTTCCACTGCGGTGTTGCCGCCGCCGACGACGGCGACCGGCTTGTTGCGATAGAAAAATCCGTCACAGGTCGCGCAACCAGAGACACCTTTGCCCATGAATGATTCTTCGGACGGCAGGCCGAGATATTGTGCCGATGCGCCTGTGCAGATGATGAGTGCATCGCAGGTATAGGTTCCAGCATCACCAATGAGTGTGTACGGTTTTTGTTGCAGCTTGGCTGTGTGGATGTGGTCGAACACGATCTCGGTGTTGAAACGTTCTGCGTGCTGCTGGAAGCGTTGCATCAACTCAGGGCCTTGCACGCCGTTCACATCAGCGGGCCAGTTATCTACATCAGTGGTCGTCATCAACTGACCACCTTGCGCCATACCTGTGATGAGTACAGGTTTCAAATTGGCACGTGCTGCATACACGGCAGCGGTGTATCCCGCAGGACCGGAACCGAGGATGAGGAGGCGATGATGTTGTACTGGTTTTTCCATGATTTTTACAGGGCTTTTGCTTGATTGAAGGTGCCGAAATTTAACAGTGAGCGGAGAGGCTGTCGAGTAAAATGCGCGCCCAATGAAAACATTCCTCTATCTAGTAGCGCTGGCTACTTCTACATTTTCCCAAGCTGCTGATATGCCTGCTATTCCGGCTTTCATCGACGAGATGGTGGCGAAGCATCAATTCAAACGAGAAGAGCTGGTGCGCACCTTCAAACGCGCGGAACGTCGGCAGGATGTGATTGACGCCATCTCCAAGCCGGCGACCATGAAGCCATGGGCCGAATATCGTGCCACCTTTGTCAATCAACAGCGCGTCGATGGCGGTATCAAGTTCTGGAACAAATACGAGGCCACGTTGAAGCGTGCCGAGAAGCAGTATGGGGTGCCGCAGGAATACATCATCGCCATCATCGGGGTGGAGACACTTTACGGTAAAAATGCCGGCAAGTTCCGCACGTTGGATGCATTGACCACGCTGGCTTTCGATTATCCAAAGCGTGAAGAATTCTTCCGCTCAGAGTTGGAGCAGTACCTGCTGTTGGTGCGAGAGCAGGATTTCAATCTGCTTTCCATCCAATCCTCTTATGCAGGTGCATTGGGCATCCCTCAGTTCATGCCGAGCAACTATCGGAAATATGCCTTGGATTTCAACAGCAACCGCAAAGTGGACATCCTGCACGAACCTGAGGATGCCATCGGTAGCGTGGCTAACTACTTCAAACACTACGGTTGGCGTACAGGTGAGCCCGTCGCATTACAGGCGAAAGTGGCGGACGAGAAACGATTGGACGTGCTGACAGAAGTGCGTCCTATCTTTGCATGGAAGGCGGATGTTGGTGTCACTCCCATAACGGGTTCAGAAGCTATCCTGCCTCCGTCGTGGCTATTGGATATGACTTTCGATTCAGGCAAAGAGTACTGGCTGGTGTTCGAGAACTTTGACGTCATCATGCGCTACAACATCAGCACTTATTACGCGATGACTGTCCATCAGTTGGCGATGGAGTTAAAAGCGGCGAAGCGTTAAAGCTAGTAGATACGCCTCGCACCATTGAAGCGCGATTTCCAATAGGTGTAATGCATCGGCTCGACGCGGATACGATCGCCACTCTTGGGGGAATGGACGAACTTGCCTTCGCCGATATAGATGCCCACGTGAGAGAACGGTTGGCGCAAGGTGTTGTAGAAGACCAGATCACCTGGGCGTAGTTCGCTCTGTTCGATAGGCTTGCCGATACGACTGATCTCACGGCTGGTGCGCGGTAGAGAGAGGTTGAGTTCATGTTTGAATACATGACCCACATAGCCACTGCAATCGAATCCCCTGTCTGACGAGTTGCCTCCGTAGCGATAAGGCGTTTCAGCTAGGCTCAAGGCATACATGACGAGATCGTTCATGCGGTCTTCAGATGCTTGATCAGACCGAGGTGAGGGTGTTCCGCAACCGATCAATAGGATGGACAGCAAGAGAGTTAGAAATGTTTTCATGGGGTGAATTTACAGTGCCCCCTTTGAAGTTGTAAAGCGGCACAGCGTCTTTGTATGGCCCGAACAACCCCTGAGACGTCCTTCTAAAGTAGAATCCGCGCTGACCTAAAACGGAGCAACACTTCTGATGCGTATCCTGATCTCCAACGACGACGGCTATTTCTCGCCCGGCTTGGCCTGCCTGGCCAGACACCTTTCTGCTATCGCGGAGGTGGTGGTGGTCGCTCCTGAGCGTGATCGTAGTGGCGCCAGTAATTCTTTGACTTTGAGCAGACCGCTCAATCTGAAACGCGCCCCCAGTGGTTTCTATTTTGTGGATGGTACGCCGACCGATTGCGTGCATCTGGCGGTGACCGGCATGTTGGATACACAGCCCGACATGGTGGTGTCAGGTATCAACTCTGGTGCGAACATGGGCGACGACACCATCTATTCTGGAACGGTAGCAGCAGCGACCGAAGGCTTCTTGCTCGGCATCCCATCCATCGCTATTTCCATGGCCAAGCATGATCCAGAGCATTACGACACAGCGGGACGAGTGGCTGTTGAGTTGGTGCAACGTTTCCAAAAAGAGCAGCATTCGCAACCGTGGTTGCTCAACGTGAACGTCCCCGATGTTCCTTATGAGCAGCTGCAAGGTATGGAAGTGACCCGTCTTGGTAAGCGTCATAAAGCCGAACCTGTGGTGAAGAGTAGCAATCCACATGGGCAGCCCGTGTACTGGGTGGGTGCGGCGGGCAAGGCGCAGGATGCCGGCGAGGGCACGGATTTCTATACAACGTCACAAGGTCGTGTCTCTATCACGCCATTGCAGATAGACCTCACGCAATACAGCCAACTTGCTGCAGTGCGTTCTTGGCTTGGGAGTGCAGCATGAATTCGACGCACGCAGGCATCGGCATGACTTCTGCACGCACGCGCGGTCGCATGATCGAGCGTCTGCGTACCCAAGGCATCCAAGACGAGACCGTGTTGGCTGCGATGAACAGCGTGCCACGTCACGCTTTCGTGGATGAGGCATTGTCCAGTCGCGCTTATGACGATGTCTCGTTGCCCATCGGCCATGCTCAGACCATCTCGCAGCCCTACATCGTGGCGCGCATGACTGAGATATTGCGCAATGGTAAACAATTAGGACGTGTACTCGAAGTCGGCACGGGATGTGGCTATCAAGCGGCCGTGTTGTCGCACGTGGCGAAAGAAGTCTATACCGTCGAGCGTATCCAGCCGTTGTTCGCCAAGGCCAAGAAACAATTGTTCGATCTGAAGTTGCGCAACGTCCTCGTGCGTCATGCGGACGGCACATCCGGCTTGACTGATGGCGCTCCCTTCGATGGCATCATCATGGCGTGCGCTGCGCCCGCGTTATCGGCCACTCTAAAAGAGCAGTTGGCGGTGGGTGGTAGAATGGTTCTTCCGATAGGCACGCAAGAACAGTTCCTGTATCTGATCGAACGGGAAGCGAATGGCTTCCGTGAGACGCGCCTTGAACCTGTGAAATTCGTACCTTTGTTGATGGGGAAAGCATGACAGCAGTTCGTAACATCACGCAGCGCACTTTGTGGTCAGTGACATCGGTCGCCGTCTTATTGGTCGCCTGTGGCACACCTGCGCCAAGCGGACGCAAAGCTCCCATCGTCGAACACGGAGTCACAGACCCGCAATCTACGATCTCTGTTGTGCCGCAAAAATCAGTCACCCGCACCACTACCACCAAGATCCACATCGTGCAGAAGGGCGATACGCTCTACAGCATCGCCTTCGTGAATGGGGTGGACTATCGCGAAGTGGCAGAATGGAACGACATCAAAGATCCATCCGCCATCAAGATCGGCCAGCAGCTGAAATTGAATATCCCGTCCGATGAAATCGTCGTGCAAAAAGTCGAGACCAAACCAGTAGCTCCGCTTGTGCCACCTAAATTGGGCGGTATCAGGAATCAACCCAAGGTGGGTAGGTTGATCTACAGCGAAGACGCGTTAGCCAAGGCAGACCGTATGCAAGAAGACGTCGCGCAGCCTGCGGCAGTCGTGGCAACTGCCAAGCCGTCGGTAATCAACACTGCAAAAGATGACACTCCAGAAGATGCGATGGAGTGGGGCATGCCGACCAGTGGCAAAGTCATTGCCGAGTTTTCTGAGAGCGCGAATCGAAAAGGGGTGGACATCACAGGCAAGCGCAGTCAACCTATCGTCGCAAGCGCGTCGGGCAAAGTGGTGTACAGCGGTAGCGGTCTGCGCGGCTATGGCAAACTCATCATCATCAAACACAACAAGACCTACCTCAGTGCCTACGCCCACAACGATCAGATATTGGTGAAAGAAGGGCAGAGCGTGAGCAGGGGGCAGAAGATCGCCGAGATGGGAAACACTGATGCCGATCAAGTCAAACTGCACTTTGAAATACGCAAACTCGGCAAGCCAGTCGATCCTGCAAAGTACCTGCCATTGGCCAAGTCTTGAGTGAGAACACGTTAAGCACCACCGACCACAGCCGCGACAGCGCAGGTCTTCGTTACGTCTATCCCGTCGTGTCACGCCGCGCAGGCGGTGTCTCCATCGGTATCAACCTCAATCCCAATAATGCCTGCAACTGGCGCTGCATCTATTGCCAAGTACCCGACCTCACGCGCGGCACCGCGCCACCCATCGATCTGCTGTTGTTGGAGCAAGAGTTGAGCGGTTTTCTGCATGAGCTCCAACACGGTGATTTCATGCAGCGCGTTCCACCCGAAGCACGCCGCATTAACGACATCGCACTTTCAGGCAATGGCGAACCGACCAGTGCGCAAGAGTTCGCCGAAGTCATCGAAGTCATCGCCAAACACAAGCCCGCTGACCTCAAACTCGTTCTCATCACCAACGGCAGCCTCATGCAACGCGAGAACGTGCAACAAGGATTGCGCCGCATGGCGCAACTGAATGGCGAGGTCTGGTTCAAATTGGATAGAGCTAGCGAAGCGGGCATGGCGCTGGTCAACGACACCAAGCTGACGATGGACAAAGCACGACAGAACCTTGCTACCGCCATCGACTGCTGCCCGAATACTTGGCTGCAAACTTGTTGGTTCGTACTAGATGGCATTGCGCCTAGTCAGCAGGATGAAGACAACTATCTCGATCTGTTGGCATCGTCAATGCAAGCCAATATCAAGCCGCAAGGGGTGTTGCTTTACGGTTTGGCGAGACCTTCTTTGCAGCAGGAAGCTCCTCGTTTATCTGCTTTGCCTAAAGAGGCGATGGATCGGTTCACAAAACGGATAAGCGCACTGGGTTTGCAGGTGCGCTTGTCGGCCTAAGTCACATCGCTGTCGAGAATGACGCGACATAAGTGTGGCTTGTGATGCCGGGTGTCAGGCTACGCAGGGCGTGGAATTCAACGGATCGATTCTCGG
>JBGSWB010000095.1:0-5259 GCA_041752675.1 Sideroxydans sp.
CTTGCACCATGCCTATCTCTTCACCGGTACGCGCGGTGTGGGCAAGACCACCATAGCCCGTATCTTCGCCAAATCCCTGAATTGTGAATCTGGAATCACTGCCACGCCGTGTGGCGTGTGTAGTGCCTGCACCGAGATCGACAGCGGACGTTTCGTCGATCTGATCGAGTTGGATGCAGCCTCGAATACTCAAGTCGATAACATGCGCGAGCTTTTGGAAAGTGCGCTGTATGCGCCATCCAGCGGACGCTTCAAGGTGTACATCATCGACGAGGTGCACATGCTGTCGAAGTCGGCCTTCAATGCGATGTTGAAGACGCTCGAAGAGCCGCCCGCACATGTGAAGTTCATCCTCGCCACCACTGACCCGCAGAAGATTCCCGTCACGGTGTTATCGCGTTGCTTGCAGTTCAATCTGAAGCAGATGCCACCTGCGTTGATCTTGTCGCATCTGCAATTCGTGTTGGGCCAAGAGAATATCCCCTATGAGAACGGAGCGTTGAATCTGGTAGCGCGTGCCGCCCAAGGCAGTATGCGCGATGCATTGAGCTTGATGGATCAGGCCATCGCGTATTCGTCTGGCAAAGTGGATGAATCAGTGGTGCGCACCATGCTCGGTGCCATCGATCAAGGTTATCTGTTCGACTTGTTGCAATTGTTGCGTGCGGGGGATGGTGCGGGGTTGTTGCGCATCGCCGACGATATGGCGATCCGTAGCATCGCGTTTGAAGCTGCACTGCAAGATCTGGCGACTTTGTTGCGCCGCATCGCACTGGCGCAGACCATTCCGCAAGCGATCGCCGAAGATGAGCCAGAGCGCGCGCGTTTGATGGAATTGGCGCAGCGATTTACTCCTGAAGAGATCCAGCTTAACTATCAGATCGCCATCCATGGGCGCAGTGAGATCGATCTGGCGCCGGATGAATATGCGGGCTTCACGATGACGTTGTTGCGTATGTTGGCGTTCGCGACTCAAGCCACGACGGCGAGTGTCGGGCAGTCAGCACCCCGCCCAGCGCCAGTGCGGCCAAGCCCTGCCCCGATTGCAACTAATGTATCGAAGCACGTTGTTGCAGAGCCCGCTCCTGTGCAGCAGGTGGCAGCTCCTATTCGGAATGCGCCGAATGTTGCTGATCTGGATTGGAACACCTTGTTGACGCAGCTCAACTTGCAAGGGATGGCCAAAGAATTGGCGAAGAATTGTGTGCTCGCCAGCTTTGAGGACGGGCGCATGGTGCTCAATCTTGCCCCACAGTTCAAGCACATGCAGAGTAACAAGATGGCGCAAGACAAGTTGCAATCGACCTTGAGTGACTACTTCGCTAAGCCGCTCAGGCTGGTGGTCGAACTAGGTGCAACGAAGGATGTCGCCACCCCTGCGGCAGTAGAGCAACAGGTTAAGCAAACGCGTCAACAGCAGGCTGAAGATGCTATCAAGCAAGATGTTTTTGTAAGGGAAGCTCAGGCAAAATTGGGCGCACAATTGATCGAAGGGGCTATCAGGCCCGTGTAACTGGAGGAAGTGGAAATGATGAAGGGCGGACTAGGCGGCTTAATGAAGCAAGCGCAACAGATGCAAGCCAATATGAAGAAGGCTCAGGACGAACTGGCTACCATTGAAGTAGAAGGACAGTCGGGTTCCGGTATGGTCAAAGTAGTCATGACCTGTTCGCACGAGGTGCGTCGAGTCAGTTTGGATCAAAGCGTGATGGACGACAAAGAGATGTTGGAAGACCTGATCGTTGCTGCATTCACCGATGCCAATAAAAAAGCTGCCGATACGACTCAAAAACGCATGAGCGGTTTTACCGCTCAATTACCACCGGGAATGAGCCTGCCATTTTGATCAAGTCTCCTTCCAGCCTGGAAGAACTCATCAGCGCGTTGCGCTGTTTGCCGGGAGTCGGTCCTAAATCGGCACAGCGCATGGCGTATCACCTATTGCAACGAGATCGGCAAGGTGCGTTACATCTAGCTCATTCACTTAAACATGCGGTAGAGAGCGTCAAGCATTGCGCCAAATGTAACAACTTCTCCGAAGAAGAGGTTTGCTCGTTGTGTAGCTCTGGGCGGCGTGAAAACGATTTGCTATGTGTGGTGGAGATGCCGGCCGACTTGCTGATGATGGAGCAGGCGCAGTGCTATCGTGGTATGTATTTCGTATTGATGGGACGCCTTTCACCGTTGGATGGGGTGGGGGCGCGTGAGTTGCCATTGGAGCGCTTGCTCAAACGTGCGCAGGAGCTGTCGTGCGAAGTCATCTTGGCGACCAACTTCACTGTCGAGGGGGAGGCGACGTCGCATTACATCGCGACGATGTTGCGCGCGAATGGGATCAAGGTGTCTCGTATCGCAAGGGGATTGCCGGTTGGTGGTGAGTTGGAGCATGTGGATAGCGGGACATTGGCACAGGCAGTGCTGGAAAGAAGAGCGGTAACGGAATGACCGAACAAATTGAAAATAGCCTTCCCGGAGAACGCCTGCAGAAGGTGCTTGCGCAAGCAGGTGTTGGTTCGCGTCGAGAGATGGAGGAGTGGATCAGCGCTGGTCGTGTGACGGTGAACGATGCCGTGGCGACCCTTGGAGTCAGAGTGGTTGAAGGTGACAAGGTGATGGTCGATGGCCGCATCATCAAGCTCCACTTGGAAGAAGAACAAGCCTTGCCGCGTGTGTTGATCTATCACAAGCAAGAGGGCGAAATCGTCAGTCGAGACGACCCTAAGGGGCGCGCGAACGTCTTCGATAGTCTGCCTAAGTTGCGCGGTCAGAAATGGATCGCCATCGGGCGTTTGGACTTTAATACCAGTGGTTTGTTGATATTCACGACTTCGGGCGAATTAGCGAATCGGCTGATGCACCCTCGATTCGAGGTCGAGCGTGAGTATGCAGTACGTGTACAGGGGGCGATGACACCTGAGCAGATGCGCAAGATGACTAAAGACGGTATCGAATTGGAAGATGGTGTTGTGAGATTCGAGCAGTTGAGCGATGAAGGCGGAGAAGGCTTCAATCACTGGTATCGATTAGTGTTGAAAGAGGGCCGCAATCGTGTGGTGCGTCGTACTTTCGAAGCGCTGGAGTTGCCTGTGAGTCGATTGATGCGTGTGCGTTTCGGCATCATCAATCTCCCCTCTCGCATAAAGAGGGGCATGATGTCCGAGTTGGGCGATGTCGAGGTCCGGAAGATTTTGGAGTGGGTCGGATTGCCTGCTGGGTATACCAGACAATTGTCTGAAAATGAGCGCGCCAAGAAGCTTTCTCGTGTGCGACCAAGGAAAAATGAACTAGCGAGAAAGCCAGACAATCGTTAGAATTCGAGGGGTTAAAAAGGATTCTTATGTGGTTTATCCACTCTAGTTGGATGTGCCGGACAGGGTAAATGGAACAACGTAACAACAAGACCATCATTTGCAGCGTCTTCTTCTTGGATATCGTCGAATATTCCAAGAAATCCGTCGCGGGTCAGATTTCATTGAAGGAGCGCTTCAACGCCTTCCTTTCTATCGCCATTCGTGATGTGCCCGTCAATGATCGCATCATCTTAGACACCGGAGATGGTGCGGCGATCAGTTTCTTGGGCGATATCGAAGATGCACTTCAAGCGGCGTTGAGTATGCGTAGCAGCTTGCTGGGAGAAGGGGTTCGTATGGAACCGACCTTGCTCGTGCGTATGGGGGTTAATCTGGGGCCGGTGCGTTTGGTCAAAGACATCAACGGCCAGCCTAACATCGTCGGGGATGGTATCAACGTCGCTCAGCGTGTGATGGGATTCGCCGATCCCGGGCAGATCCTCGTCTCTCGCTCATACTACGATGCAGTGTCGCGGTTATCCCAAGAATATGCTGGCATGTTCCATTACCAAGGCTCACGCACCGACAAACATGTGCGTGAACATGAAGTGTATGCCATAGGTTATCCGGGCGATTTCACCTCAACCCAGCGCAGTATCGCTTTGAAGGATGAGATCGAACATGCGACAGGTTGGCATAAAGCGGTCGCTACAGTGAAGATATATTGGGAAGAGTTCATTCATGATGTGGCTGTTTGGGAGCAGCGTGGCATCGACGCCTTTAGGAAGGCATCGACAGTCCAGAAGGCGACGGTAGTTGGTGTATCCACGGTGCTGGCGCTCTCGATGGTGCTGGGAATATATAAATTAGCTCACCGTCCAGTCGTGCCAGAAGGAAAACAGGTGGCGGCATCTCAGACTGTCGTGAATCCAGCTTCTGCTGTTGTTGCACCGTCTCAACCAGTCGTTCCTGAGGCAGATAAGAAAGTCCAAGGAGTCAAGCAGAGTTCCCGTGTTCGCACTTTGGTGGAGACGACAGGTGGGCCAGCGGTCGTGAGTTTGGCTATCTTGCCATGGGGTGAGATATATCTAGATGGAAAACTGCAAGGTGTTAGCCCGCCATTGTTGGAATTACAAGTGGTGGCGGGCACACACAAGTTGGAGATCAGGAATTCTAGTTTTCCGGCATATAAAGAAGTCATCAAGTCTAAGCCTGGTGAGAAGATAAAAATAAAACATAGTTTCAAATAAGTTTTGAATAGGAGAGCGTGATGTCACGTTGGTTGTTAGTGGGCTTGAGCACACTGTTATTTTCTGGCTGCAATGTGGTCAGTACTTGCGACGATGGTGGAGGCGGAATAAGGTTGTTTGGCAAGGATCAGGTCGAGCAAAAGCTTGAGATCGCTGTCAAAGAATATGAGGAAGGGAATTACGTGACTGCTATGAATTCTCTAGAGGCTGTTCTCGCGACGAAGTCAGCAAGCCGCGCGCAGAAGATCCGTGCTAACAAATATATGGCGTTCATCAGCTGTATTTCTTCCAGAGAAAAAAGTTGTAGGGAATATTTTAAGAACATCCTAGAGATCAATCCTGAATTCAATCTCTCGGCAGCAGAAGCGGGTCATCCGATCTGGGGGCCGGTATTCAAGAATGTCAAAGATAAGTTCAATAAGTAGTTTGAGGATATGATTAAAGAGCTTGGACGTTATCAGATCATCAGTGAGCTTGGCCAAGGGGCGATGGGTATCGTCTATAAGGCTAAGGATCCGCTCATTGACCGTGAAGTGGCGATCAAGACGATCAATCTAAGTTTGGCGCAAGAAGAGCGTGAAGAGTACGAAGCACGTTTCTACCAAGAGGCAAAAGCGGCGGGGCGGCTCAGCCACCCCAACATTGTGACTATCTACGATGTGGGCCGTACGGATGACATCGCCTACATCGCGATGGAATATCTGCATGGTCGCGAGCTA
>JBGSWB010000096.1:0-4476 GCA_041752675.1 Sideroxydans sp.
TGAAGAGCTTGCACTTCGCGCTCGGCATGGTGGTCTTCGCCTTGGTGTGGCTACGTATCGCAGCACGCCTCTCTGGCCCCACACCCGCCATTCAGCCCACCCCAGCACCATCGCAGCAGCTTGCTTCCAAACTCTTGCACCTAGCAATGTATGTGCTGATGATCGGCATGCCGATCAGTGGCTGGTTGCTACTGAGCGCAGCGGGCAAACCCATTCCTTTCGACCTGCCCGCACTGATCGAGGCGAACAAGGAACTCGCCACGCAGATCAAGGAAATTCATGAAGTCATCGGAACTACCGGATATTTCCTCATTGGAGGGCATGTGGTCGCCGCGCTGTACCATCACCTCGTCGTGCGCGACGACACGATGACACGCATACTCCCGCTCAGAAAGTAAGCCCCATGATCCTCTCCGCCCTCTCCCAATCCGAACGCTACACTGCACTTCACCCGCTGTTCCAGTATGCGTTCGATTACATCCGCAACACCGATCTGTTCGCCTTAGCACCGGGGCGTTATCAGGTGCTGGGCGACGACCTCATCGCCATCATCGAGCAAGTGCCCGCGAAGACGAAGGAGATGGCGAAGTTGGAAGCGCACCGCAGATACATCGACATCCAGTTGGTGCTGGAGGGTGATGAGACGATGGGATGGAAGCCGTTGGCAGATTGTTTGAACCCAGTGAGCGAACACAGCGACGAGCGAGACATTCGATTCTTCCACGATGCGCCAGCATCGTATGTGCCCGTACCACCAGATCACTTCTGCATCTTCTACCCTGAGGATGCGCATGCCCCGTTGATCGGAACGGGTAGCCGTTGTGACACGTTACTGGCGCAGCCAGCCGATTGCGGGAACAACGGCCAAACCGCCAACGCCAACCCAAGATCCACACCGGACAGAAGCGGCGGTTTGATACGCAAGGTGATCTTTAAGGTGGCGGTGAATCCCGCCCGAACAGGTAACCGGCTAAAGTAGTCGGCGTGCTTATTTTCCGCTGAGCTTACGGATCAGTTCCCTAGTCTCTTGAGGCGTCAGCTCCTTCGATTTTTCTTCTCGGAAGAACAGCCATGCCAACGCCCCGTTGAATAGCACAAAGACCACTTCTTCATACAACACAGAGGTGATGATGGCGTGCATCGGGTCAGCCGAGAAGATGAAGTAGAAGCCTTGGAATTCGGATGTGTCCAGACTCCTGAGGTCGACCACATTCTCGAATGGTGGAAAGAGCAGAATGATGGTCAAGTTGATCGCCACCACGATCAGCACCGCATTCTGGACATTGAATCTGCGTTTCGTCCCAGTTTGCTGCCCCGCATCACGAAACAGCAACCAAGCGATACCGATATTCACCAACAACACCACGATCTCCAAGAACAGGACATCGGTATTGATGGCTTCGCTTGCACTATGCGAGAACACGAAACTGAAACCGGCAAAGACCAACGTGTTGGCCCCCGCGATCGACAAGGAATCAAAAGGTGGGAATAGCGTCAGAAAAACCAGATTGAAAAAGCCGACCCATAAGGTGATCTTTTGCTTTTGGTTCATGTCGACTCCCCTTTAAATGCAGCTTGTCAGTGATACTAACGCCGAGCCAACTCCCGCGACAAATCTTGCCTCAATCGAACGCCACATCCCCCTCGTCCACCTTCGCCCCCAGCTGCATGTTCTTGAAGTCGAACAATCCACCATCGAGCAGATGTGAGGGTTTGACGTTCTGCATGGCAGAGAAGATGGTCTGCGAACGTCCAGGATACTGACGCTCCCAATCGGTAAGCATCTGCTTGATGTTCTGCCGTTGCAGGTTCTCTTGCGAGCCGCACAGATTGCACGGGATGATGGGGAACTCCATGCCGCGCGCATAACGCGAGATGTCCTTCTCGGCGCAATAGGCGAGTGGACGAATGACGATGTGGTCACCCTTGTCAGTCACCAATTTAGGCGGCATCGCTTTCAACTTACCGGCGAAGAACATGTTCAAGAACAGTGTCTCCACCATATCGTCGCGGTGGTGTCCTAGCGCGATCTTGTTCGCACCCAGCTCACCCGCCACTTTGTAGATGATGCCGCGACGCAGTCGCGAGCATAGTGAACAGGTCGTTTTCCCTTCGGGGATCTTCTCTTTGACGATGGAATAGGTGTCTTGCGTCTCGATGTGGAAATCGACACCGAGGTTCTTCAGATAATTTGGCAACACATCCGCTGGAAAACCCGGCTGCTTCTGATCCAGATTCATCGCCACGATCTTGAAATCGATGGGCGCGCGTTTGCGCAACGTGAGGAGTATGTCCAACAGCGTGTAGGAATCCTTACCCCCACTCAGGCACACCATCACTGTGTCGCCCTCTTCGATCATGTTGAAGTCACCAATGGCTTTGCCGACTTGGCTCTCCAACCTGCCCTTGAGACGATTGAAATTGGTGGAGTGCGATTCGAAATGGATGGGTTGGACGATGTCGTTCATTACAGATTTCCTAGTTACCGTTCGTCCCGAGTGCCGCGCAACGCGCGGAGTATCGAGGGTTTCGCCCGACGCGTTCCGCGCCGGATGGTTAAAAAAATGACCTACTGCCTACTGTGCGTGCGCTGTTGGGGCTTTAGCCCCTTACAGCCACGGCCTACTTCTTGCGAGTACACCACGAACGGTCGGGTGAGTGTTGGTATCGTTAAATGTTGATACTGCGCCCGCCATCGACTGCGATGACTTGGCCGGTGATGTAAGGTGCATCGGCGATCAGAAACTGCACGGTCTTGGCGATATCGTCAGGCGTTCCTTCGCGCTTAAGTAACGTATGCGCGACGATCTTGTTGCGTTGCTCCGCATCCTGCCACGCCTCTCCCTCAGGCCAGATGATGACGCCCGGCGCGACCGCATTGACGCGCACCTGCGGTGCCATCTCCTGCGCCAACGACTTGGTCAGCGCCACCAAGCCAGACTTCGCCACGCTATACAACAGATGGCCCTGCATGGGGCGCTCGGCATGGATGTCCGCGATGTTGACGATACAACCATTGCGCTGCCGCAACTCCGCCGCCGCAGCTTGTGCAAGATACATGGGTGCCTTCAGATTGGTACCTACCAAGTCCAGCCATTGCGATTCATCGACTTCCGCCAATGGTGTCGCATAGAAACTGGAAGCGTTATTGATGAGTGCATCCAAGTGACCGAAACAACGAATCGCTTCCTCGACCATGGGCTTCAATGCCGCCACATCCACCAGGTCGGCCTGAACACACTGTGCGGAATCTTTACGGATCGCGTTCAATTCTGAACGCAAGGCGAGTGCTTCATTGAGGGAACTGCGATAGTGGATGACGATGTTCGCCCCCGCCGCGTGCAAACGACGCGTGATGGCCGCGCCTACGCGCTTCGCCCCGCCTGTCACCAATACCGTTTTGCCTTGCATGCCTGTCTCCACTACACTTCGCTCACTTTTGGATTATACCCGACCATGCGCGCCAACCTTCCCACTCCCAGCCCTGATGCCATCGCCCACAGCGAGCGCCTGAGCGAACTCATCCGCCACGACATCGCTACCCAAGGTGGTTGGATACCTTTCTCGCGTTTCATGGAGCTGGCGCTGTATGCACCGGGCTTGGGCTACTACACGGCAGGTGCGCGCAAGTTCGGTGAAGCAGGCGACTTCATCACCGCCCCAGAACTTTCCCCCTTGTTCGGCCGCACCCTCGCCAAACAGCTCATTGAGGTGATGCAGGCGAGTACACCGCACATCCTCGAACTCGGCGCGGGTAGCGGCAAATTGGCCTTGGATATTCTCACCGAGCTGGAGAAGCGCGACGCGCTGCCGGAAAGTTATTCGATACTCGAAGTCAGTGCCGACCTACGCGAACGTCAACAAGCATTGATACAAGAACGCGTACCGTATCTCGCGGACCGAGTTAAGTGGCTAGATGTGTTACCCGAAAAGATATCGGGTGCTGTCATCGGCAACGAAGTGTTGGATGCACTGCCTGTGCATCTGGTGTATTGGTCAGAAGGTCGCATCCTTGAGCGCGGCGTGGGCAGCAACGGCCCCACCTTCGCATGGCAAGACCGCATCCCCGAGAACGCAGCCCTGCTCGTTATCGCCAACAACATAACCGTTCCGGACGACTACCTGAGCGAGGTCTCACTGGCCGCGCGCGGCCTCATCGCCAGCCTGAGTGAACGCCTAGAAAAAGGTGTGATGCTGTTCATCGACTACGGCTTCGGTAGTGCCGAGTATTACCACCCGCAACGCTCGCGCGGCACGTTGATGTGCCACTATCGCCACCACGCGCACGACGACCCGTTCTATCTATTAGGCTTGCAGGACATCACCGCCCACGTCGATTTCACCGCCATCGCCGAAGCCGCCATCGACCACGGTGCGCATTTCTTGGGCTATACCTCGCAAGCGCATTTCCTCATCAACAACGGCGTGACCGAACTTTTGAGCGAAGTCTCGCCAGAAGATGTACGCGCCTACGCC